>JAZRXA010000001.1:0-5152 GCA_045599965.1 Lachnospiraceae bacterium
TTTGGTGCATACCACGATTACTTGGAAATTTAAGAATAAAGTATTCAAAACTCACGGGTTGGATGCCGACCAAACGGAAGCTGCTATTCAAGCAACGGTGAAAATGTTAAATTTGATCGAAGACTTTTAAAAGCATAAAAATAATTGAATTGTACTTCAAATCGGAGTACAATTTTTTTTTATCTGTCTGGAAATTTTTCTATTTTTGCATAAAACCATAAAATTATATAATATCATGAGTAGTTTAAAATTGAAAGTGTTTTCATTCCTTATGTTCTTTTTTGGAATGATTTCTGCCATAAATGCAGAACCAGATCCTAATTTTCATATTTATTTATGTTTTGGTCAATCCAATATGGAAGGTAATGCCACTGTTCCAGATAATGAGAAGCAAGTAAGTGAACGTTTTAAAATGATGTATACTGGAAATGGATGTAATCAATGTGGACGTCAAAAGGGTAAATGGTATACTGCTGTTCCTCCTTTGGCACGTTGTTTTCACTGGAACAATGGAGGATTCGGACCTGTGGATTATTTTGGACGCACATTAGTAGAAAAATTGGATGAGAATATCACGGTAGGTGTGATTGTTGTAGCTTGTGGAGGTGCCGATATTCAGTTGTTTGAAAAAAGTGGTTATGAATCTTATTTGAGAACTTGTATTGTCCTGATTTAGGTTGACTCAAAAAAGAGTTAACAATGTATCAGTTACACACAGAAAAAGAATTAAAGTATTTCAAGGAAGTGATACGTCTTCATTATGAAGAAGGCTACGGAGAGCGTCGTATAGAGAAAATTTTACCTATCGGTCATACTACAGCATCGAGATGGATTGCTATCTTTGCACGAGAAAAAGAAATTTCAACAGATGTCGAAAACATGGCAAAAACGAAATCGAATCAACCCGAACAAGATCCAATCAAAGAACTTGAAGCGTACAAGAAAAGAGTCGAGGAATTAGAAGCACAGCTTTTAAAGGCGGAAATCAAGGCTGAATTCTATGATGAAATGATTAACGTCGCAGAAGCCAAGTTCAAGATTCCCATAAGAAAAAAAGCTGGCGCCAAACGGTAAGCGACCTGCACGCAAAGGACTCCGGACGTTACTGTATCCAGAGCCTCTGCGAACAGTTTGGCGTAAGCAAGCAGGCTTACTATCAGTACGATGAAGACTCGGCACTTGCAAAGGCGGCACAGGAAGAGTTTGCCCTACAATATATCACGGAAGTTCGGGAGTTCGACCCTGGCATAGGAGGTATAAAACTTTGGCACATGTACAAGAGAGCCTTTCCCTGTGACTCTTCTATAGGCAGAGACCGTTTCTTCCGAATCATTGACGAGAATGGTCTGAAGGTTCGCAAGCGTATACGAAAACCGCAGACAACCGACTCCACGCATGGATTGCCGACATATCCTAATCTCATAAAAGAGTATCTCCCAATGGCACCCAATAGTCTATGGGTTAGCGACATAACATACATCATGGTAAACGATGACGACAGTCACTACCATTTCTGCTATCTGTCTCTCGTGTTAGATGCCTACAGCGAGGAGATTATAGGATGGTGCGTAGGTCCGTCGCTTGACACGGATTACCCATTGGAAGCCTTAAGGATGGCATTGCGCCGCATAGAAGGTAAGGCGGTCAATCTCATACACCACTCGGATAGAGGCTGTCAATACGCAAGTCGCGAATATGTGAATCTGCTAAGGGAACACGGAATACGGGTAAGTATGACTGAGTCAGGAGACCCGAAGGATAACGCCCAAGCTGAACGCATCAACAATACGATGAAGAATGAGCTTCTCAAAGACAAAGTGTTTAGGAACATGGCTGAAGTTGTCGCAGCTGTAGCCATAGCTGTCGACTTCTATAACAATAGGAGACCACACATGAGTATCGGCATGATGACTCCTGTCGAGGCTGCAAATTGTACGGGCGACAGAGACATGAAATGGACAAGCTACAGACAATTGGCGATAAATGCTAAAAATAATTTTGTTAATACTGAAAAGTCTTTACCTTTGCATTCCTGTCAGGTGTCTCCTTCCGTCCTACGGACTTCAGTCAACACCTGACAGGAATAAGACTTGTATGGTAAAGAAATTTTAGGAATAATATTAAAAAGAAAATTTAAATCAGGAATAATTTATAAACCAGAGTCAACCTAAATCAGGAAAATACACACATTAATGATCTTTTGAAGAAAGGCAAAAAGGTTCCTTCAATTTTCGGTATGTTATAAAAGAATGAGGCTACCTTATATGTTCTTCCCATCGGATTTAATAAAGCCGCTGTTAATTTTCAAATCACAAATCTTGTATTCTTCTTGGTTACTAAGGACTTGAATAATCAGACTCCGATAATGATTACATTCTCAAAACCTTTTGCCATTATTTACAGTTCACATGCTGTTAGCAGATATCGTGAGAGAATGAACCTTGATTCCAATATGAGTTTTATAGATGTCTGCAAGAAAATGGTTATAAATGGCTGCACTCGTCCACGTATTGTAACCGATTCATTAAAAATCTATGGTTCAAAAGCTACCTGTAAGGAAACGAAGTTCATTACTACTGAAGGTGCATTTTTGGGGTTCTATAATGAGGAAACCGAAGTTTTTCTTTTTAAGTTTTAATGAATTAAGGGAGGATCAGGCGTATTTGAATTCAAGTGTTTCTGAAGATCTCCGGTTATGGAAGTCTATCAGAGAAGATTATGCAAACGGCAAAATATCATTTGACGAATTGCAGGCTAATAGTAAATCAGTGACTAGGGTATCAATAGAAAACGGTACAATGAAGGAACTAACTACCAATGAAATAAAAATTCAAGATGATGAGTTAAAAGAATTCAAGGAACAAAATCCGGATTTTATTGATAAACAGATTGAAGCTAATAAAAAGAGATTTGTCAACAAAATGAAGCAAAAAGGGTATAAATGAAGCATAATAGCTCATTTCTTTCTACAATGGTTTCAATTATATAATTGAATTGTTTCATTGTCTGTCTTTTCTGTTGAAATTTAATATATTTGGAGAATAGTTTACACTTTTATAAAAACTGCAATTATGGCTCAACATATATCTGTTCGTGTTCCATGGCACGATAATAATTGGAATGGTTCCGTTTGTTCTGAACCTACTCTAAATAATGCTTGTCTTCGCCTAAGTAATATAAGTGAAAATAAGAGCGACATCACGGAGCACTCCCTATGTGGTCAATGTATGCGAGGTATTGAAGAGCAAATGTGTTGTATTGGTGAGGGTGGTGCGTTTATGTCAGATGTAGATTTGTATAGAGAAACCAAGCATCCTTATATCTATAGTAGCCCTTCAACTCATGGTCACTTTATTCCAACGACAATAAAATATCCTAAGTATTCTTTCCCCGCTCGTCCTTTCGCTTGGATGATGAAGGAAAAGGATGGTCGTCCTAATCTTAAGGTTCTTATTGACAGATATGGTATTAACTATCGTGAATCTAGAGAACCCAAATTATCATGGTACTCAATTTGGGTTCAAGAAGCAGAGAACCAGCAGGCAATTTTCGATACATTCTATGGTGATATTGTTCCTAATGAGTCATTAGTTGTTGCATATGCAAAGCAAGTCCCTTTTGTTGAAGACCAACGTCGTGTTATTGTGGGTATGGGTCATATTACAGCTGTTGATCCAGTTGTCGAACACCAAAGAAGTGATACTAATGGAACTCTTCGTTCTTTGACATGGGAAACCCCTATTCACCACTCGATTCGCCCTAATCATGAGGATGGTTTTATATTCCCTTACAAGGAAATGATGGAATATGCTTCATCTCATCCTGAATTTGACATGGCAAGTATAACTGTATTTGCTCCTGATGATGCTTTTGAAGAGTTTTCTTATGCAACAGAGCATGTCAGTCATGATTCAATTATTGAGGTTATATTATCATGTATAAAAGCTTTTCAGATAATAGACAAATGTTTGGGTGGCTATAGTAATGTGTTAGAGTGGCTCAATCGCCAGTTGTCAGAAGTTTGGGAAGACCGTGGAGCGTTTCCTGGGTTGGGTTCGATGTTATCAGCATTTAATGTTCCACTTGGCATGCTGGTTGCTAAAGAATTGAATATAAAGTCAAAGGGTAAGAATAATATTTGGGATTTGGTTGACAATACATTTTCTTGTCCAAGTGATGTTTTGTCTCCAAAACTGAGTGCTATCATTTCTCCAGTATTATCGAATGCTTGGAAAAAACTAAGTTCAGAGCGTAAGCAACTATTCAAATTATTGTCACGTTTCTCACTATCAGTAGATCAGGCTGTTATATTATATAACGTGGAAGAGCGCGAACGATGGTTGATACATTGTACTGATAAAGAAATTATCGAAAACCCATATATTTTGTATGAAAAGACTCGTCTTATAGGTGGGTTAATGTCAGTTCTTAAAGTTGATCGTGCGATTTTCCCAATCCCTTCGATTGCAGAGCAATATCCTTTGGAAAAACCGTCTGTTTTATCTTCTGATAATGATGAAAGAAGAATCAGAGCTTTGGCTATTTCGGTCCTTGAAAAAGAGGCTCTTAATGGTAATACAATAATGCCATGTAAAAATCTCGTTCTAGAAATGAAGGGTATGTCATTGGACCCTCCTTGTGATGTTAATGCTGATATAATTAGTAGCATTGAATCTTTTATGTCTCCTGAAGTTCTTAAACGAGAAATGAAAGATGGTACTGAATACTATAAATTAGTCAGAATTCAGGAATTCGATTCTGAAACAGAGTCAAAAATTAAAAAAAGAATCGGAAGCAAGCCGATTGACTATTCTGAGAATTGGGCTCAAGTTCTTGATCAAAAACTCAAATCTCCTTTAATTACAGATAATCAGAAAAGAGGTAGAGTGGAGCAAATTGCAATTCTTAGTTATTACTGTCCGCTAAAAATTAAAGAATAAAAAATTAAGAAGGGCTGGTTCTGGGAAAGAGCCAGCCCTAAATGTTATTTTTGCTTTCACCACAAAAACACAAAATAACATGGGCAAAAGTATACATTTTTTCGGACAGCCGGTATATGGACAGTTGGTAAAGTGCTTAAACAAGGAGAAAATACTTGAAACTAGCAAAAAACACGGAGGGGAACGATACGTGAAGTCATTCGATGGGTGGC
>JAZRXA010000002.1:0-12664 GCA_045599965.1 Lachnospiraceae bacterium
TCTTTTCTTTCTTCTCTTTGGCTTCCGCCAATAAGTTCGCCTACGCCAGGAACTAGCATATCGGCTGCAGCAACAGTCTTTCCGTCTTCGTTCATGCGCATATAGAAAGCTTTAATATCCTTAGGATAGTCATAAACGAAAGTAGGTTTTTTATAGATTTTTTCAGTGAGGAATCTTTCATGTTCTGTTTGCAAATCAATTCCCCACTCAACAGGAAATTCAAATTCGCTATTATGTTCCTTTAAAATCTCAATTGCATCTGTATAACTTACTTTTGCAAACTCAGAATCAACTAAGTTATTAAGCTTTGATAAGAGTTCTTTATCGTAGAAGTTATTAAAGAAGTTAAGTTCTTCGGAACATGTATCTAAAAGATGTTTAACTACATATTTAATCATAGCTTCTGCGCATTCCATATCATCTTCTAAGTCAGCGAAAGCCATTTCAGGCTCTAACATCCAAAATTCTGCTGCATGTCGTTGCGTATTAGAATTTTCTGCACGGAAAGTTGGCCCAAATGTGTAAACTTTTCCAAAAGCGAGAGCAAAGCTTTCAGCTTCTAATTGGCCTGAAACTGTAAGGTTTGTTTCTTGACCGAAAAAGTCTTGGCTAAAATCAACTTTTCCATCTTCTGTTAAAGGTGGGTTAAGTGGATCTAGAGTTGTTACTCTAAACATTTCGCCAGCACCTTCGCAATCGCTACCTGTGATTAAAGGTGTATGCACATATACAAAGTTATTTTCGTTAAAGAACTTATGAAGAGCGTATGCAGCTTCACTACGAACTCTAAATACTGCACTAAAAGTATTTGAACGAGAACGAAGATGAGGAATTGTTCTTAAGAACTCTAATGTGTGACGTTTCTTTTGAAGAGGGTAGTCACTATCGCATGTTCCTTCAACTTCGATTTCTTTTGCATGTATTTCTAAAGGTTGTTTTGCATCTGGTGTCAAAACAACTTCTCCGTTTACTATTACGCTTGTTCCAACTGAAAGATTTGCTAACTCTTTAAAGTTATTAAAAGCGGCAGCATCAATAATTATTTGTAAATTTGAAAAGCAGCTACCATCGTTTATCTCTAAAAAACCTACGTTTTTAGATTCACGTGATGTTTTAACCCATCCAGCAACAGTTACTAGGCTGTTGTTTTGTGGGGCATCCTTAAAAAGTTTAACAATTTCAGTACGTTTCATAAGAGTTTCCTTCTTTCAAAAATATCAATTTATTATATAGTATTTGTCCTTTTGGTTCAATACTTTTAGGGCTTGACATCTTTAAAAATCGGGGAAAATATGGTATAAAAAAGTGTTAAGGATTAGTAGAAAAATAAAAGAAAATGAGGCAAAAATGAAATTAATTATTCCAAAGGATTATGATCCGAAATTAAGTGTTAGACAAACACAAGAAGCAATAAAATTTATACGAGATAACTTTCAAAAAGAATTTGCACTTGCAATGAATTTGGAACGTATTTCGGCACCACTTTTTGTAGAAAAAAAGTCTGGACTTAATGATGATTTAAGTGGAATTGAAAGAAAAGTTTCTTTCGATATAAGCGATATTGAAAATGATGAGTATGAAATAGTCCAATCTCTTGCTAAATGGAAAAGAATGGCCTTAGGTAGATATGGTTTTGAGCCAGGCGAGGGCCTTTATACAAACATGAATGCAATTAGGCGTGATGAAGAATTAGATAATCTTCATAGCGTTTATGTTGACCAATGGGATTGGGAAAAAGTTATAAATGAATCTGATAGAAATCTAGATACTTTAAAAGAAAATGTTAGAACTATCTTTAAGGTTATTAAAAAAATAGAAGAAGATATAGCTAGTAAGTTCCCAGATGCAGTTTATAAACTCCCAGAAGATATTTTCTTTATTGATTCGGAAGAATTAAGAAAAATGTATCCTGACCTTAGTGCTAAGGAAAGAGAAAATAAAATCTGTAAAGACAAAGGTGCCGTCTTTATTATTGGTATTGGAGAAAAACTAGAAGATGGAAAGCCTCATGATGGAAGAGCTCCAGATTATGATGATTGGGGCTTAAATGGAGATATTCTATTTTGGTTTGAACCATTAGAGTGCGCACTGGAAATTTCGTCTATGGGAATAAGAGTTTCTAAAGAGACTATGCATTCTCAATTAGAAAAAGCCAAAAAACTTGAAAAAGAGGATTTGCCTTTCCATAAGATGATTTTAAACGAAGAACTTCCATTTACTATCGGAGGAGGAATAGGCCAGTCTCGTCTTTGCATGCTTTTATTAGGGCGTGCACATGTAGGAGAAGTTCAAGCTTCTGTTTGGCCAGAAGATATGAAACTTAAATGCAAGGAAAATAATATATTTTTATTATAAAGAGAAAAAATGTCACTTAGATTAATCTTAGGAGATACTAATTCAGGAAAATCGAATAAGCTAGTAGAGGAGATGACCTTAAAGGCTGAAGAACTAAATGAAAAAAGTGGCCTTTCTTCTTTAGATACGAAAATTTTCGCAATTGTTCCAGAACAAGCTACTCTTAAAATGCAACAAAGTGTTGTTACGGCTTCTAAAACGGGCGCCGTTATGAATATAGACGTTGTAAGTTTTGAAAGATTAGCTTTTGTTGTTTTTGATGAACTTGGAATTAATGTTGAAAATATTCTTGATGATACAGGAAAGACTTTAGTTCTTAAGAAAGTCTTAAATGAAAATAAAGAGGATTTAGTTATCTATAAAAACAAAACTCATATGCAAGGGTTTGTTGAAGAAATTAAATCTATTGTTACAGAATTAAAACAATATGATATTGATGATAGCGTTTTAGCTTTAATGCAGGAAAAATCTAAAGAAGAAAACAACATTCTTTTGTTTAGCAAACTTGCAGACATTCGTTTAATCTACAAAAAATTCAATGAAGAAATTGAAAACAAATTTAATACTAGCGAAGAGATTTTAGATATCTTTGCAGATGTTGCAAAAAAATCTAATAAGTTAAAAAATTCTTATATTTATTTAGATGGTTTCACAGGCTTTACACCTATCCAAAACAAGCTTATAGAAAAGTTTTTGCAAATAACTAAAGATGTGACAATAACCTTAACTCTTCCGAAAGAAAAGATTAATGCAAATTGTCCGGAGTACGATTCGTTTTATCTAAGCAACCAAACATATCATAAACTTTTGGATATTGCTTCTAGATATCCAGATAAATTTGAAAGTATTTATATGCCAAGCAAGAATACTGAAGGTGTTAAAGGGTATTTATATAAGGCTACTTCACCAAAAGATGAAGTTGTTTTTACAGCAAAAGAAATTTTAAGACTTGTTATGGACGAAGGCTATAGATATAAAGACATTGCCGTTATAACTTCTGATTTAGAAGGATATTATTCGCTAATAAAAGATACTTTTGAAAATGCAAATATTTCAGCTTTTATCGACTATAAAAATCAAATAATTAATAATCCTTTAGTGCGTTTTACGATGGCTGCACTAGAACTTGTTTCGACAAGATTTTCTTATGATGGGGTTTTTGGATTAATAAAAACAGGATTTTTTGATTTGAGTTTTGATGAAGCTTCGGCTTTAGAAAATTATTGTTTAGAGTTTGGTATAAAAGGCGTAAAGACATGGAGTGAAGATTTTTCTAAAAACAGAAAGCTTTATGGCAGGGATGAATATTTTTGGAACTTAGATGAAATTAACGCATACAGAAAAAAAGTTTTTGATAGCGTAAATTATTTTTATAGTGAAATAAATAGGAGCAAGAATGCGAAGGATTTTTCTTCAGCAATTCTTAATCTTTATAAGAAGAATAACATTTCTGAAAAAGTTAATAACTTAAAAGATAAGTTTAATGAAGATGGAATGCTTTCTAATGCAAAAGAGTATGAGCAAATCTATGAACTTATGACAAATCTTTTAGAAAAGATTGGGCTTCTTTTAGAACATGAAGAGTTATCTCTTAAAGATTATATAGGCATAATTGATAGCGGCATAAAAGAAATAAAAATTGGAATTATTCCGCCAAGCTTAGATGCATTAACGGTAGGGAATCTTACTAGAACCAGATTAGATAATATAAAAGTTTTATTCCTTATAGGAGCTAATGATGGAAAGATTCCAAAGGTTTCTGACTCTAATGGAATTTTCACTCAAAAGGAAAGAACTTTCCTTAGACAAGATTTCGAAATAGCACCTTCTGTGCTAGAAGATTTATATACGCAAAAGTTTTATTTGTATATGCTTCTTAATAAGCAAAGCGATAAGCTTTATATTTCTTATGCCAACTTAAGTGCTGATGGAGAAGAGTTAGAACCTTCAAACTTCCTTTCTGATTTAAGTGAGCTTTCTAAAAATATTAAATTCGAAGAAGCTAAGAAGGCTGAAATTAAGTGGCCGAAGCTCGCGCTTAATGAACTGGCATCTACTATTAAAAAAGATGCCGACGAGTCTATTCTTAAATACTTTGCATTAGAAGAGCCTTATAAATTAAAGCAAATAATTGATGGAGCTTTCTACACAAATAAGCAAACTCCTTTAGACGCTAAAGTTGCACTCGATCTTTACGGCGATGTTTTGCATGGAAGTGTAAGTAGATATGAGAAATTTAGCGAATGCCCATTCAAACATTTCTTAGCTTATGGAATGAGAATAGATAAGAGACCTGAATATAAAATTGAGGCTTCCGACCTTGGAACTATCTATCATGATGCGCTAGAAAAATATTCAAAGCGTCTACAAGAAGAAAACCTTTCATTTAGAACGATTAATGACGATGACTCTCACCGCATAATAAAAGAATGCATAGATGAGGCTATTAATAGTATCCCATCTGATGTACTCGATAGTGCGGCAAGAAATGAATTTTTGGTAAAAAGAATTAATGATGTTGCTGTTAAGACAACCGATGTTTTAAGGTCACATGTAAGAGATGGACTTTTTGAGCCTACGCATTTTGAATATAATTTTGTTTGCGACCTTAAAGAAGGCATTCAATTCAATGGAAAAATAGATAGAGTTGATATTTATGATGGCGATGATGTTTTTGTAAAAATCATTGATTATAAATCTGGAAGTAAAGAATTTAAAACTAAAGATATTTATTTAGGATTGCAACTTCAACTTGTTGCATATATGAAGCAAGCTATTGATAAAACACAAAAGCAAACAAATAAAAAAGTTAGACCGGGTGGAGTATATTACTACAAAATCAATGATAGTTTTATGGATGCTGATAAAAATGCCGAAGATAAATTTAAGATGAGTGGACTTACTTCATGCGAAGAAGGTGTTTTTGATGCAATGGATAAGGCAATCCAAACTGAAAAAAAGAGTAACATTGTTAATGTAAAAATAACACAAAGTGGTGAAATAGATAGACATAGTAGTGTTGCAAATGAACATGAGTTTTTATCGTTAATGGATTATGTTAACAATAAAATTATTAATGTTAGCGAAGAAATAAAAAATGGCAATGTAGATATTGAACCGATTAATGAAAGCAAAACAAATGCTTGCATGTATTGCAATTATAAAGATGTTTGCAAATTTGAAGCAGGCAATTTTGGATGCGATTGGAAAGAAAAATGCGAGCTTTCAAAAGAGGAGATGGAGGGTATTTTGTATGGCAGAAATTAAATTTAATGCTGGACAATTAGATGCCATACAAGCAAGAGGCACAAATATTTTAGTTAGCGCAGCCGCAGGTTCAGGTAAGACTACGGTTTTAGTTGAACGTGTAATTAGAAAAATTATTAACGATGGAGTTGATATAGACTCTTTAGTTATTATGACTTTTACGAAGGCTGCGGCAGCAAACATGAAGGCTAAAATTTATAAGAGTATAAAAGATGCCCTTGAAAGAGATGACCTTGGCGAAGATAAAAAGAATAATTTAAGAATACAAATGATGAAAATCTATAATGCAAATATTAGCACTATAGACTCGCTGTGCATGAGAATCGTTAAGGAAAATTTCCAAGAAATTGATATAGACCCAGCTTTTAGAATTGCCGATGAAGCTGAGATGAACTTGATAAAAAAAGATGTTTTAGCGAGGGTTATTGAAAGGAATTATCAAAATCCAACACAAGGATTTATGGATTTTGTTAATTATTACATTGATAAAAATGATTCTAAAATTGAGGATATAATTAGAAATCTTTATACATATTCTCAAAGCCATCAAGAACCTTTAAGGTGGCTTAATACTTGTGCTGGCACTTATGTGCATGCTGGCAATTACACACCAGATCAAGATGAAAATGAAAATCTATGGCACGGCGAACTTAAAAAGATATTCACTGAAAAAATTGAAAACCTTAATCAGATATGCGAAAAAGCAATCGAAATTTGCGATAAAAATGATGGACCATATTTTTATAAAGATAAGATTGTAGATGTTAAAGATAAACTTTCAAAACTGGAAGGCGCATACGATGAAATTGGCGACGGATTAGAGGACATAATAGATGGATGGGAAAGCCTTAGTTCACCTAGGAATGCAGACGTTGATTCTGATTTAAGAACACAAGCAAAAGATATGTATGGTGACATCAAAAAAAAGGCAACAAAATTAAAAAATGATTTCTTTGCTAAATCATTTTTAGGCATGTACGAGGATATTGGCAAGTGCGCTAGCGTTGCTACGGCAATAGTTGATTTAACAAAAGAATTTTACTTTGAATTTTTAAAAGAAAAGAAAGATAGATTAATAGCAGATTTTAATGATGTTGCTCATTATGCACTTAAAGTATTAATTAAGCATACTACTCTTGAAAATGGCGATGAATATATTTTAAGAGATGAAAATGGAAACGTATGCTTTAGCCTGATTGCGGATAAGATGTCTCAAAGCATTGATGAAATTATTGTTGATGAATATCAAGATACAAATCATCTCCAAGATGCTTTAATAGAGGCTTTGTCAGCAAATCGTTTTGGACGACCTAATGTATTTATGGTTGGAGATGTTAAACAAAGCATATATGGATTTAGAATGGCCTGCCCAGAACTTTTTAATCAAAAAAGAGATGCATATGAAAATGGAAATGGGGGCAAACTTATTTTCCTTGATGAAAATCATAGAAGTAGAAAAGAAGTTCTTGATCTAACTAATTTTGTTTTTGAGCAAGCAATGATTAGAGAAATCGGAGGCATAGATTATACAAAAAATAATGAATTAAAACTTGGCGGAAGTTTTGAAGACAAAGATGATTTACATATACTTCCTGAAATTATTATGGTTAATGGTTCTGGAAAAGATGCAAAACTTGCAAGCGCCTATATTGTTGCAAAAAAAATAGAAGAACTTGTTTTATCAGGTCTTAATTATTCTGATATTGCAATTCTTTCTAGAACAACAAATCAACCTTTGCTTGAGCAAGTTCTAGGTGATAGAAAAATCCCGACTATAAGTTCTTCAAATAAAGGATTTTTTGAAACATTCGAAGTAAAGCTTGCTATTAATCTATTTAGAATTATTGATAATCCATATCAAGATATACCTATGTGTGCAGTTCTTATGAGCCCAATTGTTGGTGTTGATGCAAATGAACTCGCAAAAATAAAAAATAATTTTGACGGTAAAAACTTTAGTGTATATGAGGCCTTGAAAGCGGCTGATAAATATAGTTGGTTTATTAATAAACTTAATGAATATCATGAAAAGTCTTTGTGGATGGACATAGAAGAACTTATTGAAGATATTCTTGAAGGTTCAGGACTTTACAATATTGTTTCGGCTATGCCTAAGGGAAATTCAAGAAAGGCTAACCTCGATTACATTAAGAATATTTGCGCAACATACGCAAAAGGCTCTTATGTTGGTTTATATAATTTTGTTCGTTACTTTGATGAACTTATAAAAGCGGAGTATGACTTTGGACTAGCTCAAAGCGATAGCGCTTTTGATGCGGTTCAAATCATGACAATTCATAAATCAAAAGGCCTAGAATTTAAGGTTTGTATTGTTTTTGATGCTGGTTATTCTAGCAGTGGTGGTGATCCTAGGAAAAAACCTCCAATTTCGCTTGATAGAGAACTTGGAATGGGTATAGAAGTTAGAGATGTTGATGAAAAAAATAAATGCAAAACTCTTTTGATGAATGTTATTGACCAAAAGAAAAAAACAGATGAACGAGCTGAAGAATTAAGACTTTTATATGTTGCTATGACAAGAGCAATAGATAAGTTGATTATCGTGGGCGATGACAAAACAATAAATAGTAAAAGCGTTATTTGGAACAATGAAAAGGGCACGAGGGCAAAACCACTTTCGCCAGCGGAAATTTTAGATTGCAATAGTTATATTGATGTTTTAGGGCGTACTCTTTCTCATGATGGAAAAAGAGCAAACAAGGAAGTTCCAAGATTTAATTGGGAAATTAGATCTTGTGAAGATATTGAAATTGAAAGAGTAGATGAATTATTAGAAGATGCCGAAAAGAGAAATGAAATAGAAGAAAAAATAAGGGCAGATATTGAGCCTGCTAAAATTTTAGTTGAGTACGCTTTTGAAGATGCTACAAAAACTCAAATCAAAGTTACTGCTTCGCAATTAGAAGAAAAGACTAATAGAGAGTTTGATTTAGATAGCAAAAACTTTAAACCAAAGAAGGGACTAGGAGGAGCTCAAAGAGGCAATGCTTATCATAAGCTATTTGAAAAATTTGACTTTGAAAAAAGTGTACAAGATAATATAAAATTACTTTTAGAGGATAGATTTTTAACTGAGGAACAGGTACAATCTATTAATATAGATGATATAGAAAAGTTCGCAAATTCTTCCTTGGGCCAAAGAATGAAAAAGGCCGATAGCGAAGGAAATCTTCGCCGTGAGCAGCAATTTGTCGCTAGATATATTGATGGTAGCGAAAACAGACTGATTCAGGGTATAATTGATGCGTTCTTCGAGGAGAATGGCGAGATTGTTTTAGTCGATTATAAAACCGACAAGAACAAAGACGAAAATTATTTTATTGAAACTTATAAGCCTCAACAAGATGCTTATGCTATGACAATAGAGAAGGCAACAAATAAAAAAGTGAAAGAAAAGATTCTTTATAGTACTGAATTAGGAAAGGAAATAGTATTATGATTTTCCCTTATTATATTAAAAGAGGAGATTGGATAGGCGTTTCAGCGATGAGCAATCCGGTTAATGATCCAGCTGAGAAAGCTAGATTTAATCATGCAGCGAATGTTCTTTCAAGAGCTGGCTTTGGTACAGTCTTTACTAATAATGTTTTTCTTGATGGTGATGCTTTTGGTAGAAGCGGAACCGGCCCAGAAAAAGGATATGAGTTTAATGCATTGGTTAATGAAAGCCAGATTTCACTTATTTATGCTGCTAAGGGCGGAGACAATCTTGCAGAAATGCTTCCTTACGTAGATGTTAGATTATTTAAGAAACATCCAAAGTGGGTTCAAGGATATTCAGATGTAACATCACTTCTTTATTATTTAACAACTAAAGGCGATGTTGCTACTGCCTACGGCGCATGCTTTTCTGATTTTGGAATGGAACCATGGGATGATAGCGTACATAGAAATCTAGGAGTTTTAACAGGCGACTTAAAGGAACAACAAAGTTTTGATTATTATCAAAACGGACCAAAGAAAAAAGATGCTCCTAGTACAGCGGGATATTCTAAAGATGCTTTGGTTGATTGGAAAATAGTTGCAGACGGAAGAGGACATTTTAATTACACTTCTGTTTATGGTGCAAATGCAAACATGAAAATAGCAGAAGTTGAATTCGATGGCCGTCTTATTGGCGGATGCCTTGATGTTTTACTTAATATCGCAGGCACTCGTTTTGATGGAACACTTGAATTCTTAGAAAAATATAAACGCAATGGTATCGTTTGGTATCTTGAAAGCTTTAATTTAAGCTACGAAGAGATGATGGAAGGACTTTGGAAACTTCGTCAGCTAGGATGGTTTGAAGGCGCTAGAGGATTTATTTTCGGAAGACCTTTATTCTATAATAATGTTGATTTTGAAGGAAAACCACTTCCAAACTACGCAGACGTATTAAGAGATAGATTAGGTGACTTAAACGTTCCGATTATCATGGACGCTGATATTGGTCATAAAGGACCTCAGTTCGTTATGATTAACGGTGCCATGGCTAATGTAAAAGCAACTGCTGACGGAAAAGGCAGCGTAACATATTTCAATTAAGGAAAAAAGATGCTAGAACTTAAAAATGTTTCTTTTTCAGTTAAAGATGAAAATGATGTTGAAAAAGAAATCATAAAAGATGTTAATTTAAAGATTGATGACAAGAAATTTATTGTAATAACAGGTCCTAATGGAAGTGGAAAGAGTACACTTGCAAAATTAATTGTTGGTATTTATAAACCTACAAAAGGACAAATTATTTTTGATGGAACTGATATTACAAATATGTCTATTTCAGACAGAGCAAAGCTTGGAATAAGCTTTGCTTTTCAACAACCTGTTAGATTTAAGGGAATTAAAGTTAAAGATTTAATGACTTTGGCAGCAGGAAAGGAAACAACTATTGGACAGGCTTGCCAATACTTAAGTGAGGTTGGTCTTTGCGCTAGAGATTATATTGATAGAGATGTTGATTCTAGCCTTTCAGGAGGCGAGTTAAAGAGAATTGAGATTGCTCAGCTGATTGCTAGAAATACGCGCCTTAGCGTTCTGGATGAGCCGGAAGCCGGAATAGATCTTTGGAGTTTTACAAATCTTATTAAAGTTTTCGAGAAAATGAGAGAAGAAAAGAGCCGCAGTATTCTTATTATTAGTCACCAAGAAAGGATTCTTGATATTGCGGATGAAATAGTTGTCGTTAAAGATGGACAAATTGTAGCTTTTGATAAAAAAGATGATATTTTGCCAGAGCTTCTTAAGGGAACTGCTGGTTGTAAATATTATCAGTAGGAGGCACCTATGGACAAGATTCAAAAAGATTTACTTGAAAAAGTAGCTGATATCCATAATGTGCCTGAAGGCGCATATAATATTCGTTCTAACGGAAAACTTGGGTCAAGACAAACCACAGCAAATATAGATATCGTTACTAAAGAAGATAAACCTGGAATTGATATTATTATTAAGCCGGGCACTAAAAATGAAAGTGTTCATATTCCAGTTATTATTAGCGAGTCTGGTCTTACAGATTTAGTCTACAACGATTTTTATATTGGTGATGATTCAGATGTAACTATTATTGCTGGTTGCGGAATTCATAACTGCGGCGATCAAAAGAGCCAGCATGACGGAATTCATTCTTTCCATATAGGAAAAAATGCGAAAGTTAAATATATTGAGAAACATTATGGCGAAAACGACAAAGACGCTGTTGGCGAAAACATTATGAATCCTACAACTATTGTTGAGATTGAAGAGGGTGGATATATGGAAATGGAAACCACCCAAATTAAAGGTATAGACAATACTGTTCGTGATACAAAGGCTGTTCTTAAGGGCGAAGGCGCAAAATTAATCGTTCGCGATAAGCTTATGACACATGGAAAGCAAAACGCAGATGCTATTTTCGATGTTGTTATGGATGGCGTTGATTCTAGTTGCGATCTTATAAGCAGAGCAGTAGCAAAAGATGATTCAACTCAAACCTTTAAGGCTAATATTGTTGGTAATGTTAAGTGTGCAAGCCATACAGAGTGCGATGCTATTATTATGGATAACGCTAAGATTAGTGCTTCTCCAGAAATAGTGGCTAATGACTTAGATGCAGCCCTTATTCATGAGGCGGCTATAGGCAAAATTGCTGGCGAACAACTTATTAAACTTATGACCCTTGGACTTACTGAAGAAGAGGCTGAACAAGAAATTATTGCAGGCTTCCTTAAATAATCGGTTGACAAAAGATGGTATTTATAATATATTAAACGGGCGCCTTTTTAAGGCACATGCGATAGTGGCGTAGTTGGTAACGCGCGACCTTGCCAAGGTCGAGACCGCGGGTTCGAGCCCCGTCTATCGCTTCCAAACCGGAAAGCATAAGCTTTCCGGTTTTTTTATTTAATTTTAATTGGTTCAGTACTTTTTGGCATCAGTCTATTTCGATAAATTAAGAATTTATCGAACTCTTTGCATTTTTGAGTGCTAAATACTCTTGTGGCGGAACCCCTTCTCATATGAGAATACTTTTAATGCTAATTGATTGCTATAAATACTCTCATAGGCACACCCCCTCTCGTATGAGAATACTTTTAATGCTAATTGATTGCTATAAATACTCTCATAGGCATACCCCTTCTCGTATGAGAGTACTTTTGGTGTCTAAAAAGTGATTTTGATACTCTCATAGACGCACCCCTCTTCATATGAGAATTTTTTGTATCAAGGCAGCCGGCGAATGAGATGTTTTGGCTGTGGATTTATGGATAATCGGCGCTCGAAGTGGAAAGGACGCGTACAACAAAACGTTGTCCGCATCCTTCCCACTTTCTCGCAACCTCGCCGATAATCCATAAATCCAACAGCCTCTACTACTATGTCCCATTGCGTCCGACTTCGTCGTCCGCTTCGCCGGCTTACGCCGGCTCCATATATGAGACCAAAATAAAATGTTTTGATAAAATTACCGAAAAAGGCACCATTGGTACCCGAAACTATATATTTTTTTAAGTAAATCCATTAAATTAATTCATTATGAGAACTTGTTGGAAAAGTATAGAAA
>JAZRXA010000003.1:0-12335 GCA_045599965.1 Lachnospiraceae bacterium
ATCGTAAGGAGGTATTTTTATGTCAAAAATCAGAAGAAAGGCCTGCTGTAATTGTCGAAAAATACCAACAATCAAGGCAAAATAAAAATTGTGAGTGAATTTGAGTTTTAGTATAATTACAATATCACAAAAAATAAATGAAATGAGTTTAAACAGACAATAGAAACATAATGAACAAAACAAGTAATTATGACAAAACAAATCCAGAAAGTATAGAAACCTATGCACTTCGTCTAAAAGATAAAACCTTTTTAGATGTAATTAATGAGCAAGGAAATGCTACTCAGAAAAATATAGATGCATATTCAAATAGACTTCGAAAAGGAGGATTAGGTAATCTTCTTGAAGAAGTTTATTTTGGTTATAAAGCAAATTCAAAACAAGAAGCGGATTTTTCTGAAGCAGGAGTTGAATTAAAAGTTAGTCCATATGAAATTAAAAAAAATGGTGAACTTAGAGCAGGAGAACGTTTGGTTCTCACAATGATAAGTTATGATGGACCCGTAGAATCCGATTTTTATAAGTCTCATGCATGGACAAAAATGAAACGGATTCTTTTGATTTATTACTTGAGAGATAGAGCTCTCAAAGATAATTTGTTATACAAAATTAGTTATGTAAAATTATTCACCCCATCAGATGCTGACCTTGAAATTATAAAGCAAGATTATTTATATATTACAAATAAAATTAAAGCCGGCAAAGCTCATGAAATTTCGGAAGGCGACACAATGTACTTAGGCGCTTGCACAAAAGGAGCCACGGCAAAAAAGAGCACAGTAAAACAATATTATGGCGAACATATTCCAGCAAGAAAAAGAGCATTTTGTTTCAAAAATTCATATATGACATATGTTTTGAACCATTATCTTGCAGGGGTTGAATCTGAAAATTCAGTGCTTAAAAAGTCTAATAAAATCAAGACAAAGTCATTTGAAGAAATTCTTTATGAGATAGTTGAAAAATATATTGGAAAAACAGATAAAGAATTATGTGAATTATTCGGAAGAGAATACAATAACAATAAAGCTCAATGGAATGAGCTAGCCTGTAAAATGCTTGGAATTAGAGATGCAAATGCCGATGAATTTTCGAAAGCAAATATAAAAGTAAAAACAATTAGAATAGAACAAAATAATACAATTAGAGAAAGCATGTCACTACCGCCATTCAAGTTTGGCGAATTTGTGAAAGAAGATTTTGAAGATTCTACACTTAGAAATTATTTTGACGAAACAAAATTCTTATTCTTTGTTTGGAAAAAAGATAAAGAACAAGACGAGTATAAAGTAGTAGGTTGTCAATTGTGGAATATGTCAGTAAATGATTTAGATAATATAGTAAAGACAGAATGGGAAGAATATAAGCATATAGTTAAATATGGTGTGGAGTTTATAAAAAAAGTTGATAGCAAAGGAAAAATCAAATTTGAAAATAATCTCCCAAAGAAAACAGATACAAAAATTATTCATATGAGACCTCATGCTACAAAAGCAGCATATAGATTCAAAAACGGAGAAGAGTATGGAAATGTTGAAAGAGATGCCAATATTCTTCCAAATGGTGAATTTATGACAACTCAAAGTTTTTGGTTGAATAATGATTATGTACTAAGCCAATTGGAATGTTTAAATAAAGTGGTTGATCGAAATGAAGAAGATTGATATAATTTATATATCTTAAACATAAGGAGTAAAGTTTATGGACAAAACAATATGTGAATTATTTGCCGGAGTTGGCGGATTCAGATGTGGTTTAAATCATATAAAAACACTTGACGATATAAAAAAAGAAGAAAAATGGAAAACAGTTTGGTTTAGTCAATGGGAGCCTGCTGAAAAAAATACTCAGTATGCCTATGATTGCTATGCATATCATTTTGGAACTTGTCTAGATAAAAAAGGTAAAGACACAACTAATTTTGATATTGAAACAGTTAATAAAAAAGACATACCTGATTTTAATTTATTATTAGGTGGATTTCCTTGTCAGGATTATTCAGTTGCTTCTTCATTAGCATCTTCAAAAGGAATCGAAGGAAAAAAAGGAATATTATGGTGGTCTATTAGAGAAACATTGGAAGCTAAGAAACCTCCGTTTGTTCTTCTTGAAAATGTTGATCGATTATTAAAATCTCCTGCAAAACAGCGAGGACGCGATTTCGGAATAATTCTTGCATGCTTTAGAGACGAAGATTATTCAGTTGAATGGAGAGTAATTAATGCTGCAGAGTATGGATTCCAGCAACGTAGAAGAAGAACGTTTATATTTGCATATAAAAATAATACTTCTTATGCAAAAAGAATGAAAGAATGTGTTAGATATGCGAAGATATTCGGTGAAGAAGCACATAAAAAGAGCGCTAGAGAATTAATGACAGAAGAAGGATTCTTCGCAAAAAGCTTTCCAGTGAATAGCGTAGAATTAAAGTCTATAAAAACAGCTATATTGCCAAAAGAAATAGGAGAGCTTTCAAATAGTTTTAGTTTTGATTTTGAAAATTCAGGAATGATGATTGATGGAGTTGTTTATTCATCTAAGACAGAGCCTATTTTTACTGGAAAACAAATCACGTTAGGTGATGTTATGGAAGATGGGGATGTAGATGAGAAGTTCTTTATTCCTGAAAACAAACTTTATTATACAAAGCATAATATTACACATAGTGATGAAAGCAAAGAAAGACTATCAACTGAACAAAGACAAACATGGCAATATTTAAAAGGCGCAAAAAAACTTTCAAGAAAAGCTTCTAATGGGCACGAATATCTTTTTTCTGAGGGAGCTATCCCTATGGTTGATGCGTATGATAAACCTGCAAGAACAATGCTTACTTCAGAAGGAAGTTTTAGTAGAACAACTCATATAGTTAAAGACAAAAAGACTGGAAGAATTAGACTACTAACACCAATCGAAACAGAGCATATTCAAGGTTTTCCGACAGACTTTACAAAGTATTGTTTGACTAATGGAGAAGTGGTAGAAATGCCAACAAACAAGAGAAGATTCATGATGGGAAATGCTTTGGTAGTTAATGTAATTGCACAAATGGAAAACCAATTGAGTGAAATTTTTGAAAAGGAATAAAGGAGAAAACCAAATGGCAGAATTTAAATATGAATTAGTCGAACACATTGGAGTTATTTCAGAAGGCTCTAAGGGATGGAGAAAAGAATTGAACTTAGTTTCTTATAACGATGCACCTGCAAAGTTTGATATAAGAGACTGGGCTCCGGAACATGAAAAGATGGGTAAAGGCGTTACTCTTAATGAAGAAGAAGCAGTTATTCTTAAAGAACTTTTACAAGGAAAATTAGACTAAATAAATTAGTGATTTAGAATCCGATTGGATAAATGAAAAAATTTCTTAGCCGTCTTGGCATTATTTTAATAACGGTCTTAGCGCTATTGCTTTCTGCATGCAGTAGCTTTAATGAAGAACCGGATAAATCTTCTACTTCGCTTAAGATTAGCGAACTTCTTGGAGCGCAGTATGAAGGCTCCAGGCTTGTTGTTCATTTTATTGATGTGGGCCAGGGCGACTGCTCACTTCTTGAATGCGACGGTGAAGCTATGATGATTGATGGTGGCGATAATGATGCATCTGATATTGTTTATACTTATCTTAAAAAGAATAACATAGGCCACTTAAAATATATTATTGCGACGCATCCGGATTCGGATCATATTGGCGGCCTTTCGGGCGCGTTAAATGCGGTTAGAAGTGTTGAGCAGGCTTTTTGCTCTGAACTTGAGTACGATACGAAAACTTTTAAAAACTTCAAAGCGAATTTGGCCAAAAAGAATACCATACTAGAGGTGCCAACTTTAGGTTCAACTTTTAGTCTTGGCTCGGCTTCGTTTCAGATTATTGGACCTTTTAACTCGGGTGAAAGGAACGAAAATTCTATTGTTGTAAGGGTGACTTTTGGTGAAACTTCGTTTTTGTTTATGGGCGATGCGGACCATGACGAGGAAAATGATTTAATGAAGTCGAAGTATGAAATTGAAAGCGATGTCATAAAAATTGGTCATCATGGCAGCGCGGATTCTACTTCGAAAAAGTTTTTGAAAAAAGTTAATCCTTCTTTTGCAACGATTTCGTCGGGCAAGAAAAATCAATATAGGCATCCGCATGAAGAGACCCTAGCGCTCTTAAAAAAAGAAAAGATAAATCTTTTTAGAACTGATATGCAAGGGGATGTTGTTTTCGTAAGTGATGGTAAGGAAATAAAGTATGCTACTGCTAGGAATGATAGCGTTAATACATTTATTACTTTTAGGGAATTATATGAAGTGCCTAATAATGCGAAAGGTATAGAGGATTCTTCAGCAGATAATTCGCCAAAGGATTCAAAAAATGCTAGCTATGTATTAAATTCAAATACATATAAATTTCATCTTCCTAGTTGCAGACATGTCAGCGAAATAGAAGATGATAACAGAATTGATTTTGAAGGAACTAGGCAAGAAGTTATTGATAAGGGCTATTCGCCTTGCGGCACTTGCCGTCCATAAGAGGTATTGCTATGTGTTTTGGTAAGAAAAAAACTAGAGAAGATATTATTAGAGAAAACCAGGAGCGTCATGAGTTTTGGGGCATGGACTTTGCGCCAGATGTTCCGGATGATGACCCGAATAAGTGGATCGACGAGATGGAAACCGCCGACGCATTTTTAGATGATTTCTTTTAAGATATGAACGAGACAATTAAAATTAAAATTCTTTTAACACCGAAGATTGATATTGATTTGGTAAATAGTGATGCAATGGGAGAAGGTAGATTCTTTTATAATCACTATTTAAAAGACTGCGATGTTTTTGAAATTGGTTCTGGCATCGGCGTTAAGAAAGCTTATGTAAAAGATGGAATCATGCTGATGGCGCTAGGCCAGGGAAAAGTTTCTGCAACTTTTTATCTTAGTACACTTTTAAGAGACAACCGTTTCGATTTTTCTGATGCTTACATATTAAATATTGGTTGCTGCGGATGCGCAACGGGCTACGGAACTATGGGAGACGTTTTTGTTATTACCGCCGCAGTTGATGGTGACTTAGGTCACAGAGTTGATAAAAGCGAGTTGCAAAACAAAAAACTTTCTGGTTGGTTCCATGACCAATCTTTTGATATGGTTTCGAATATTAGATTAAATGAAGAATTAGCTAATAAGGTTTTTAACCTTGTTAAAGATACAAAACTTAAAACAACTGCGCACACTAAAGAAGTTTTGCTAAGTTCATATGGCGACGCAGCATGGGCTAATAGAGAACCTATTGTTCAAAAGGGAACGACTGTAACTTCTGATAATTATTGGAAGGGCAAAATTGGCCACGAAATTGCTAAAGAGATAGTCCAGTTTTATAATTGCCCAGACCCTTACGCAACTTCTGAGATGGAGGATTTGGCCGTTGCATGGACATGCAAAAACACTGGTAACTTTGATAGGCTTATTACTATAAGAGCCGCATCTAATACGGATACTTTTCTTAAGAATGCAACGCCAGAAAATCTCTGGATTAAAGATAACCAAAATACTGAACATATGGAAAAACTTCCTGAGACTGCCGACATTTTCCCAGTAGCGATGGAGAATTTATTTAACGTTTGTAAAGTTATAATTGATGCAATAATTGTTGGAGATTTTTGATATAATATTAGATAGTTTTATTTGGAGGTAATGTTATTTGTCAAATTTTAACTTAAAAGAAATTTCTGAAAACGAATTTACTACTTTTGCGAAGAACCAAAAAATTGGTTGTCCTTTGCAGACTGTTGGATGGGGCAAGGTTAAAGAAGATGCTTGGACTAGTATGTTCGTTGGTCTTTATGATGAAAATGAAACTATGCATGCAGCGAGCATGATTTTAGTTAGAAAAATTATTTCTGGATTTAAGATGGCTTACCTTCCTCGTGGCCCTATTTTTGATGAGTGGTGCCAAGAAAAAATTTCTGCCTTTGCTGAAGGCATGAAAACAGTAATGAAAAATCACGGGATTACTTATTATGTAATGGACCCTGTTTTAATTCATAAATCTTCTTCGATTGGCGGGCATGAAGATGAGATTTTTAATCTCTGGAAAAATCCTGAAGAAGAATTTAATAATATTAACAACATGCTTAAAAAGGCTGGCTTAAAGCACAAAGGTTTTTCTAAAAAACTTAGCGAAACTATTCAGCCTAGAATTAATGTGTTCGTGCCTTTGGCCAAGGATGAAAATAATTTCCTTAGCATGGACGAGCTTAAAAAGACTTTTAATAAAAGAACTAGAGAGTGCATTGGTTCTTATCATGAAAAGCGCGGCATTAGTTTTGAGAAGGTTGAACCTACTGAAGAAAATATCCGTATTTTATCTGACTTTGTTCAGCTTACTGCCGACAAGAAAAATATTAATTTAAGAGGCGAAAGCTATTTTAAGAAAATTTGCGAATATATGGGCGAGGATGCGACGATTTATTTCGCATATGCCGACCTTAATAAATATATAGAGTTCTTATCAGCTAAGAGAACTAGTGAGGTTAACGAAAAACTTGAAAAAGAAATTAAAGAGCTTGAAGAAATGAAGGCGACTAAGGGTGAGAAAGTTGTGCTTTGCGCTATGCTTCATATTTTCCCTCCAAATGAAGAAGGAATTAGAATTGTTGATTATATTTATTCAGGCACAGATATTTCTTTGGCTGCTTTTAGAAATTTGCAAATAGCCTCAGGCCTTATGTATTTTACTATGGGCGATTGTATAGAACGTAAGTGCCAATATCTTAATTTAGGTGGCATTCATTATATCGGCGACGATGATCTTTATAAATTTAAAGCTAGATTTAATTCTTTGATATATGAATATGGAGGAGAGTGGGACGGCGTAATCTCAAAAGGAAAATATTTAATTATTTCCAAGATGATTCCAGTTGCAAAGAAAATGCTTTCTCTTGTTAAACATAGATAATGGTCTATTTAATTTTAGCAATTGCTTCTAGTTCGCTCGTTTCTATTTTCATGAAACTTAGCGAGAAAAAAAGACAAAGCGAAACAGGCATGCTCATATTTAATTATGCGGCCTGTGTTATTTTTGCTTGGGCTTTAAGCCCTAATATGAATCCCTTCCCGCAAAAAGAGGGTATTGGGATTACGATTACTCTTGGCGCAATCGCAGGAGTTATTTATCTTGCGACACTAGTGCTTGTCCAGATAAATATAAAACGTAACGGCGTTGTTTTGGGCGCAACTTTTATGAAACTTGGCGTCATCGTTTCTGTACTCATTGCAGTTTTCGCTTTTGGTGAAACGCCGGGGATGAAGCAAATTATCGGAATTGTTCTTGCTATTATAGCAATAAGTATTTTTAATTTTGACAAAGAAGGAATGCAAGGGAATAAAAATATCCTCCTGCTTATCTTAGTTTTAATTGCCTCCGGCGCATGCGACGCAATAATCAACGTCTTTAATAATCTCGGACCTGAAAAATTATCGGATGGATTTTTATTCTTGAACTTTGCATTTGCGCTAATTTGTGCGATAATTTTATTATTCATAAGAAAAGAAAAAATTGGTTGGTGGGATGTTCTCTTTGGAGTTTTAGTTGGTGTTCCAAACTATTTGTCTTCTAGGTTTGTTTTACTTGCGCTTGGACAATTAGACGCCGTAGTCGTTTATCCAATCTATAGTATAGCTACTCTTGTTGTTATTGGCATTGTTGGAATCTTTGCATTTAAAGAGAAGATGACTATTGCCAAGGGCATAGGACTTGCGATTGTTTTAGTAGCGTTATTTTTACTTAGTTAAGGAGATGCAATGAAGTTTTTTAAAGGATTGTTAAGTGTTTTAGGAACAATAGTCGGAATAGTTCTTGTAGCAGCACTTGCGCTTTTGGCATATCTCTCAATAACAGAGTATAAGCCAAAGGACATGGAGAAAGTTCAAATTGAAGGTGAAGCAAGCGAAGTTTTAGTTCCACTTGGCACTGAATTTAATATAGTATCTTGGAACATCGGATATGGTAAGTTCGGTGAAGGCTCTGACTTTAGCATGGACGGCGGTGGTAATGTTGAGCCGGCTAGCGAAAAAGAAGTTAAAGAAAATTTACAAGGAATTGAAAATATCTTAAAAAAGCAAGATGCTAACATTTGGATGATTCAAGAAATTGATAGAGGTTCAACAAGATCCTACAAAATTGATGAAGTTACTAACTTAACTTTAGGCCAAGGTGCGTTCGCATATAATTACAAGTGCGACTTCGTTCCTTTCCCATGGCCACCTTTCGGATATGTTCGTTCCGGAATTTACACAACATCTTCTTACAACATGAATAACTCAATTCGTTATTCGCTTCCAAATACATTCTCTTGGCCTATGGCTATTGCTAACTTAAAGAGATGTATGCAAGCGACTTACTTCCATATAGAAGGTAGCGAAAAACAATTAGTTGTCGTTAACATGCACCTCGAGGCTTATGACGATGGCCCTGGAAGAGAAGCTCAACTTAAACAAGTTTGTGACTTCATGAGTAAAGAATATGAAGCTGGTAACTATGTTATCGCTGGTGGCGACTTTAACCAAAATATGCCTGGTTGCAATAAACTATATCCAAATACGCATCAAGATATTTGGGAAGTTAAAGAAGTTCCGGGGAAGGTTTTACCAGAAGGCTTTACATGCGTCTTTGATAGCGAAGTTCCTAGCTGCCGTTTACTTAATCAACCTTACAACCTTGTAGACAGCTACGGCACACAGCACTATGTATTAGATGGATTTA
The DNA here is from genome assembly GCA_045599965.1 of Lachnospiraceae bacterium. Taxonomy (GTDB): domain Bacteria; phylum Bacillota; class Clostridia; order Lachnospirales; family Lachnospiraceae; genus RGIG5612. The sequence goes on from JAZRXA010000003.1 coordinate 8,749, forward strand.
TTGTTAGCCCGAATGTGAAAGTTTCAACTGTGGAAAATTTGGATTTAGGTTTTAAGTATTCGGACCATAACCCGGTTAAACTTAGTGTAACTTTGGTTCAATAAATAGTGCTTGACATCAACACTTTAAAGCGTTAAAATACGAAACATGAAGAAAACAAGTAATTTTGTAGCAAATGCATATTATTATTACAGCTATTACATAAAGTAATGGTTGTTTGAGTGCGTTTATGTTTAGCTGCTCGGGCAACACCCTAGCAGCTTTTTTATTTGCTAAAAAAAGGAGACAAGAGATGAAAAAAACAATAGCAATTATTTCTTTAATCAGTGTAGTACTAGCGTCAATAGGACTTTGCGGTTGTGGCGCAAGTTCGGCAGACTCTTTTACAGTTGGTATTTGCCAGCTCGTTCAACATCCGGCCTTAGATAAAGCAACTCAAGGTTTTAAGGATGCTTTGACTAAAGAGTTTGGTGACAAGGTTACCTTCGAGGAGGGCAATGCTTCTGGTGACAGCGCTACATGCTCAACTATCTGTAACGGATTTGTTTCTGAAGGCGTTGACTTAATTATGGCGAACGCAACTCCTGCACTCCAGGCTGCAGCTTCAGCAACTAATACAATTCCTGTTTTAGGAACTTCTATTTCTGGCTACGGCGTTGCTTTGGGCTTAGACGATTTTAAGGATGTTGTTGGCGGAAATATTTCTGGCACATCCGACCTCGCGCCGATGGATGAGCAGGCTAGTATTATGAAACAACTTTGGCCAAACGCCAAAACGGTTGGAATTATCTTTTGCTCTGGCGAAGCTAACTCTGTTTTCCAGGTTGAGGTTATGACGGAAGAACTTTCTAAACTCGGCTTTAAGGTTAACAGCTACTCATTCGCTGACTCGAATGATGTTTCTTTAGTAACTAAGACTGCTTGCGAAGAGAACGACTTACTATACGTTCCTACTGATAATGTTGCCGCTTCATGCGCCGACGCTATTAACGCAGTGGTTTGCGATACAAAGACTCCGGCTTTCGCAGCTGAAGAAGATCCTTGCAAAGCTTTTGGTGTAGCAACTCTTACGATCGATTACTACGAGCTTGGTAAGATGACCGGAGAAATGGCTATTAAGATTCTCAAAGGCGAAGCTGACATAAGCACTATGCCTGTTGAATACTTTGCTAATCCTGTTAAAAAATTCAACGCTGAAAAGGCAAAACTTTTCGACGTTAAAATTCCAGATGATTTTGAGGAAATAAAATAATGACTAATATTTTTCTTGCAATTACATTTACGAATTTAGTTAATAGGCTCCCGGGAGGAATCTCCCAGGGGCTTATCTGGGGTATTATGGCGCTCGGTGTTTATATTACCTTTAGAGTTTTGGATGTTGCCGACTTAACGGTTGACGGTAGCTTTGCTACTGGTGGCGCTGTTTCGGCGATGCTTATTTTAGCGGGCGTGCCGGCATGGGTTTCAATACTTGTGGCTATTGTTGCGGGCGTTGCCACGGGCGTTATAACTGGGCTTTTACATACTAAGCTAGGTATCCCTGCTATCTTGGCCGGCATCTTAACTCAGTTCGCTTTATATTCAATTAATCTTAGAATAATGGGGATGGCGGCTAATAAGTCTCTCAACCCTGACTTAAATAAACTTGTTATTTCAATGCGTAATATTCCGCTTGCGATTGTAGAAGGTGTGATTTTTGCAATTGTTTTAGTTGCAATTCTTTATTGGTATTTTGGAACGGAACAAGGTAGTGCGATGCGTTCTACTGGCGCTAATCCACAGATGAGTAGTGCGCTCGGTGTTAATATCGATAACATGAAGATTATTGGACTTGGTCTTTCAAATGGCCTTGTTGCTTTGGCTGGCGCTCTTATGAGCCAGTACCAAGGTTTTGCGGATGTTAACCAAGGCCGTGGCGCAATCGTTATTGGGCTTGCTGCTGTTATTATCGGTGAGATTCTTTGCGATGCAATCTTTAGAAAAGGTTGCTCGTTCTACGTTCGCCTTGGCTTTGTAATTATTGGCGGAATTATTTATTACATTGTTATGGTTATTATTCTTTGGCTTAAACTTGATGCTAATGATCTTAAATTATTTACAGCCATTATCGTTGCTATCTTTCTTGCTATTCCTTATCTAAAAAAAGAAAAAGGAAATTCGTTTAAGGCTGCTTTCAACTCAAGTTTGAAATTTGGAAAGGGGGATAAATAATGCTGAAGTTACAAGAAGTTTCTAAAACATTTAATAAAGGCACAGTAAATCAGCGAGACGCCCTCGTGAAGGTAAGCCTTGAATTAAAAGAAGGCGACTTTGTTTCTGTAATAGGCGGAAATGGTGCTGGAAAATCTACTTTGCTTAACGCTGTGGCCGGAACATGGCCAATAGACGACGGAGCAATATTTATTGACGGGGTAAATATTACTGGAATGAAAGACTTTAAAAGAGCAAAATTTATCGGCAGAGTTTTTCAAGATCCAAAGATGGGCACCGCGCCAAATATGCAAATAGAAGAGAACTTAGCTCTCGCGCTAAGGCGCGGAAATAAGCGTGGCCTTAAGTGGGGCATAACTAAAGAAGAAAGAAATTTGTTTAGAGACCAACTTTCTTTACTGGGGCTCGGCCTTGAAGATAGAATGACAACTAAGGTTGGACTTCTATCTGGTGGCCAACGCCAAGCGCTAACGCTTTTGATGGCGGCTATACAAAAACCGAAGATTTTACTTCTTGATGAGCACACTGCTGCTTTGGACCCGGCAACAACGAAACTCGTCTTAGAAATTACTGAAAAAATAGTTTCGGACTTTAGTTTGACAACGCTTATGATCACACATGACATGACCGATGCTCTAAAGCATGGCAATCGCCTCCTTTGCATGAACAACGGACATATAACTCATGACATCTCTGGCGGCGACAAAGAAAAAATCACAACCGATGATTTATTCAAAATGTACTACCAAGAATAGTATGCTATAATCGAAACATGTTTGAGAACGAATATAGTAATTTTGAATATGGCGAGTCTAGTGAAATGGGGTATGGTCAAGGAGGATTTGGACCAAGCCATTCTCCTGAGGCTAGAAAAGCGGAAAGGCTCTTTTCAAAGTTAGCAGCCGAAGGCAGATATGCTGATATCGATAAAGCAAAACATAACGAACAATACAAAAAATATTTACTAGAAAATTTAGATATATAAGCAATAAAAAACCTCGCTGTTTCCAGCGAGGTTTTAAATATTACTTTTCCGCGTGAGGCTGTACATAGCCACATTTTATTGCTTGTTCCAACCTGTGAACAAAATTATTTTTCTGTTACGGCCAGAACTTGGTCAATTGAAAGCTTTAACATTTCAGCAACTTTTGTAGGTTCATACTCTTCAAGCAATGTCTTTATCAAAGTTGCACGGCCTTCTTCACGGCCTTCTACACGACCTTCTTCACGAGCTTGTCTGGCTTCCATTCTTACGATTTCTTCAAAAGTCATATATGCCGCCTCCCATTCTTCATTCAAACGGTTTATCTCAACTTCTTGTTCCAACCGGTGTACAAAATTACTTCCTTTGCCAGTAGGAATGCCTGTTTTAATGT
>JAZRXA010000004.1:0-19316 GCA_045599965.1 Lachnospiraceae bacterium
GTAGCGAAGCAAGGTGCGCGCCCATCTTTAGCGCTGGCACCGCTAGCTTCGCGTTCCATAATTCATGCTCTACAAAAAATCTTTTTTCAGAGCATGAATTAACAAGAAATAATTTTAAAAAAATCATGCTCTGTAGAAGTACTCTTTGCGGAGCATGAATTTTGCAAAAATATGGTTTACTTTTTCATGCTCTAGAGTGACAAACGTTGTGGAGCATGATTTTTAGAAAGTGAGCGGCGCTGGCTACGCCAGCTCCATATATGAAAATAACCTTTAAGGTTCTATTTAAACAAAAAACCATACAAAAAATTTTTAAAAAATATTTTTACCGAAAAAGGCACCATTGGTACCCGTTGGGCATTATGAAAAATGTTGGTGATTTTTATAAGGTTTAAAAAACCTTGATAAATCAAGGTTTTTAAATTTGGTACTTATCTAACAAATCCTCATAATGAATAAATTTGGTGATTTTACTTAAAAAATATGTAGTTTCGGGTACCAATGGTGCCTTTTTCGGTAATTTTATCAAAACATTTTATTTTGGCTTCATATATGGAGCTGGCGTTAGCCAGCGAAGCGGACGACGAAGTCGGACGCAATGAAAGATAGTAGTAGTGGCGGTGTGTTTGGTGGATTATCTTTGATTATCCACCAATCCACCGCCTATGACCCTTGTAAATTGCAGGTTTGTCGATTTAAATAAAAATTAAGGTAAAAGGTGTCAATAAGTTGGCACCTTTCAGAGCGTATTAGCGGTTGAAAAAAGTTATAAATATAGTATAGTATTATATGAATAGTTTTTTATAAAATAGGTATATGAGGAGATAATTACTATGAAAAAGAGAATTGTAGCATTACTTTTAGTAATTGCTATGGTAATTGCATGTTTGCCAATATTGACATTTGCTAATGATTCTAACGGAAGCAATAAATTAATGTTTGAATTAGTTAATGAACTTGAAGATAACGGAGAGTATATTATTGTTAACAAAAATCAACCAGGTCAACCGGCTAGAGTTATGGAATCAATTGGTGGAAACGTTCTTAATTATTTTGATGTATCAGTAGATTCTAATAAAAGAGTTATCATTGATGAAGACAAAGCAGAAAATTGTTTAGTTAAAGCTGTTCAATTTAATAATAATAAGCAAGCAAAATTACAAATTGGAGATAAATTCATTGTTAAAAATAATGAGGATAGATTAGAACTTAGTTATAACAGCACTTCTTCTGATGTATATAATACATACAATTACGGAGGAAATGATGGTTGGAAATTATGTGGATATGGTAAGTGGATTAGAAATACTGGAAATAGTACTAAACAAGGAGAAACGATAAGAGATGGTGGTTGGTGGGCTTATTCGTGGGAAGGAACATACACTGGCGCATATTTATATAAGAAAGTTGAAACTGCTACAGTTACCTTTGACGCTTGTGGACATGGAACAACTCCTGAAGCTCAATTTCTTAAAAAAGGTGATAAAGCAACTGAGCCTGAAGTAACACCTGGTGAGGGATATCGTTTTGTATGTTGGCTTGACGGTGAAAAAGAGTGGGATTTTGATACTCCTGTAAAAGAAGACATTACTCTTACTGCTAAATTTGACAAACTAGTTGAATATGTACTTACTGATGAATTAGAAGATGGTGAAGAATATCTTATTGTTAATAAGAATAGTAAAGCTAATTCAGCCAGAGTTATGCAAGTAATTAATGGTACTGTTCTTAATTACTTTGAATCTTCTGTAGACAGTTATAATAGAATTATTGTTGGTGAAGAAGAGGCTGAAAATTCAGTATTTTCAGCTACAAACTTTTTTGATGATGGATTGAAAAAAGCTAATCTTCAAATTGGTGACAAATATATTGGAGTAAATGAAGAAGGAAGACTTGTATTAGTAGAGTCAAATCCTGGGGTATTTAATACATTCAACTATGGTGGCAGTAATGGTTGGAAGTTATGTGGTTATGAATTCTGGATTAGAAATACAGGAAATACTACAGGTAACAGAGATGGTGGTTGGTGGCCAACTGACAAATTTGGTTCAGAATATACAGGCGCTTATATTTATAAAAAAGTAAATTATGAAGCAACAGTAACAGCAGATGATATTACTATCGATTGTACAAAGAATGTTCCGGAATTTACTGCACTAGTTATAAAAGATGTCAAATTTCCGTATGTAATTGAATATGAATTTAATAGAGAAGAAAACTATACATGTGGTGAATATGTAATTGAAGTTACTGGAGATAAAAAACAAGGCAATTATACGGTTACTTATGTAAACGGCACTTTAACGATTAATCATGTTTTGGAACCAGTTAAAGGCAGTGAACCAACAACTATAAAAGATGGATATAAAAAGGCATTTAAATGTGTTGGCTGTGGCCAATATTTCGAAGATGAAGATGGCAAAGTCCTAATTGGAGACGAGGAAGATTACGAGGCATGGAAGGCAAAAGGTGGAAAAGGATATCTTGAAAAGATATCATCACCTGATACAGGAGATAATAATAACATTACTCTTTGGATTATTCTTACAATTTTAGGATTGACAGGAATCGGAGCAGTTGGTTTTTATTATTTAGGATTATATAAACGTTTTAGTTTTGCAGAAATTTCGCAATTCTTTGAAAAAATAACAAAATTTAGTTTCTTCAATAAAAAGAAATAAGTAGAATTTTTATTAAAAATTCATAAATTTTAAAAGGTGCAAGCTTATATAGTTGGCACCTTTTTAATATTGTCTTTTGTTGTATATCGTTTGTGCAAATGTTATAATATTATTGTATTTTTTTTAGTACATAAATATTTTGTTTTCAAAATAAATTTATCTTGGAGGAAGAATAATGGCTAGAAAATTAAAATCTATGGATGGTAATAACGCGGCCGCTCATGTATCTTATGCTTATTCTGATGTTGCTGCTATTTATCCTATTACACCTTCATCAGTTATGGCTGAACTTGCAGACAAGTGGGCTACTGATGGCCTTAAAAATATTTTTGGCAGAGAGGTTCAAGTTACAGAAATGCAATCTGAAGCTGGCGCCGCAGGTGCAGTTCATGGTTCCTTAGTTGCAGGTGCACTTACTACAACTTTTACTGCTTCTCAAGGACTTCTTTTAATGATTCCTAATATGTACAAAATGGCTGGTGAACATCTCCCATGCGTTATTGATGTTTCGGCTCGTGCATTAGCAACTCACGCATTATCTATTTTTGGTGATCATTCAGATATTTATGCATGCCGTCAAACTGGATTTGCTATGTTATGTGCGACTTCAGTTCAAGAAGTTATGGATCTTACTCCTATTTCTCATTGCTCAGCAATTAAAGGAAGAGTTCCTTTTGTAAACTTCTTTGATGGTTTTAGAACATCTCATGAAATTCAAAAAATTGAAGTTTGGGATTATGAAGACTTAAAAGACATGATTGATATGGATGCTGTTGATAAATTTAAAGCAGAATCTCTAAACCCTAATCGTGCTTGCCAGATGGGTTCTAGTCAAAATCCAGATACATTCTTCCAAGTTCGTGAAGCAAGTAATAAACATTATGAAGCACTTCCTGCTATCGTAGAAGAATATTTCAACAAAGTTAATGAAAAATTAGGCACTGACTATTCGTTCTTTAATTATCATGGTGCTCCTGATGCAGAACATGTAGTTATTGCTATGGGCAGTGTTTGCGAAACAGCTGAAGAAGTTGTTGATTTCTTAAATAAAGATGGCGGAAAGTATGGCGTAATTAAAGTTAGACTTTATCGTCCTTTCTGCGCTGACAAACTTATTGAAGTTATTCCTGATAGCGTTAAACAAATTAGTGTTTTAGATAGAACTAAAGAGCCTGGTAGTTTAGGTGAACCTTTATACTTAGATGTTGTTGCAGCTCTTCATACATCTAAATTTAAGGATGTTCCAATCTTCACAGGTCGTTATGGTCTTGGTTCAAAAGACACTAACTCATCACAACTTATCGCAACATTTAAGAATACTACTAAGAAAGAATTTACAATCGGTATTGAAGACGATGTAACAAATCTTTCACTTGATTGTTCTTATGCACCTTATACAGCTGATGAAAATACAGTTTGCTGTAAGTTCTGGGGCCTTGGCGCGGATGGTACTGTTGGTGCTAATAAAAACTCTATTAAAATTATTGGTGACAATACAGATCTTTATGTTCAAGCTTACTTTGATTATGACTCAAAGAAGAGCGGTGGCGTAACTGTTTCTCACCTTCGTTTTGGAAAAACACCTATTAAGTCAACTTATCTTATAAATAAAGCTGACTTCGTAGCATGCCATAATCCTGCTTATGTAAGAAAATACAACATGGTGCAAGACCTTGTTGATGGTGGTGCATTCCTTCTTAACTGTGCTTGGGACATTGACGAGTTATCTGAGAATTTGCCAGGCCAGGCTAAGAGATATATGGCTGAACATAATATTCAGCTATTTACAATTGATGCTGTTAAGATGGGTAAAGAAATTGGCCTTGGTGGAAGAATTAATACAATCCTTCAAGCTGCTTTCTTTAATATCACTAAGGTTGTTGATGTAGATAAAGTAAATCAACTTATGAAAGATGCTGCTCTTAAGACATATGGTCGTAAGGGTGAAGAAATTGTAAATATGAACTACGCTGCTATTGATGCAGGCGCTAATGGATATACTAAAGTTGAAATTCCAGCTGATTGGAAAGATGCTAAAGATGAAGAATTAGGTGTCGTTCATACAAAGGGCAACAAAGAAGTCGTTGATTTCGTTAATAAAATCCAAAATAAAGTTGCTGCACAGGAAGGAAATAAAATTCCAGTTTCAGCTTTTATGGATTATCAAAATGGATATACACCTAGCGGTGCTGCGGCTTATGAAAAACGCGGTGTTGCTGTAGATGTTCCATGCTGGAATAACGAAAATTGTATTCAATGTAATCAATGTGCTTATGTTTGTCCTCACGCAGCAATTCGTCCAGTTATTCTTTCTGAAGAAGAAGCTAAGAATGCTCCAGAAGGAATGAAGTTCAAAGATGCAACAGGACTTCCTGGATTTAAGTTTGCTATGACAATTTCAGTTCTTGATTGTACAGGATGCGGAAGCTGTACAAATGTATGCCCTGGAAATAATAAAGCTGAAACACTTACACTTAAACCACTTGAGACTCAGGCTAATGAAGCTGAAATTTTCGAATATGGTTTAGAAGTAAGCGATAAGCCTGAAGTTTTAGATAAATTTAAGGAAAGCACAGTTAAGGGTAGCCAATTTAAGAAACCTCTATTAGAGTTCTCTGGTGCATGCGCCGGCTGTGGTGAAACTCCTTATGCAAAATTAATGACACAACTATTTGGAGACAGAGCATATATTGCTAACGCAACAGGTTGCTCATCAATTTGGGGTAACTCTTCACCTTCAACTCCATATACAGTTAACAAGAAAGGTCAAGGTCCTGCTTGGAACAACTCACTTTTCGAAGATGCTGCTGAGTTTGGTTATGGTATGGTTCTTGCTAATAATGCTATAAGAGATTCATTAAAAGAAAAGATAGAAAATATTGTCGCAAATGGTGAAAATGAAAATGTTAAAGCCGCAGCTAGAATTTGGCTTGAGACATTTGGCAATGGTTCACTTAATGGCGAAGCAACAGAAAAATTAGTTGTTGAGTTAGAAGCTTGTGGATGTGATCATGCTAAAGAAATATTAAAACAAAAAGAATATCTTTCAAAGAAGAGCCAGTGGATATTTGGTGGTGACGGATGGGCTTATGATATCGGCTTTGGCGGATTAGACCATGTTATCGCTAGTGGTAAAGACGTTAATATTTTAGTATTTGATACAGAAGTTTATTCTAATACAGGTGGTCAATCTTCTAAATCAACTCCTACTGGTGCAACAGCGCAGTTTGCAGCTGGTGGAAAAGATACAAAGAAGAAAGATTTAGCTCAAATCGCTATGAGTTATGGATACGTTTATGTAGCTCAAATTTCTATGGGCGCTGATATGAATCAATGTATTAAGGCATTCGTAGAAGCTGAAAGCTATAATGGTCCATCACTTATTATTGCTTATGCTCCATGCATTAACCATGGTATAAAAGGCGGTATGAGTAATGCTCAAGCTGAACAAAAACAAGCTGTTACTTCAGGTTATTGGCAATTACTTAGATATGACCCAAGACTAAAAGAAGAAGGAAAGAATCCATTTATGCTTGATAGCAAAGATCCTTCAACACCATATCAAGACTTCCTTAACAATGAGGTTAGATATTCAGCTTTAGTTAGAATGAATCCAGAAAAAGCAAAAGTTATGTTTGCTAAACAAGAACAGCAAGCAAAAGACAGAATCGATTACCTTAAAAAGCTTGCAAGTTTAGACTAAATAAATGTTATAATTGTGTAATATATTGGACAAAAAAAGTTCATAAATTTAGTTGATAATTTTATATTGAGTGGCTAGGCTTCTAGCTACTCAATATAATAGTTTAAAGGTAAAAGTAATGGAAGAGAAAAAAGATTTTAAGAGCAAACTTAAAGATTTTTTAAGTAAAGTTAAAGAACTTTCAAAAAAAGCTGGACGTTCAATTAAGTATGGCTACCTGAAGTTTTACCACTTTTTTAAAGTTAAAAGTAACTTAAACACTGGTATTATCTTAGTTGGTTTACCAATTGTTATAACTTTGGTTATCGAGATGATATCTAGAGCTTCTTTCCTTGAAGGTTTTAAATTTTTATTTGAGCATCCGATGCCTTTTTTAGTTAACGCATGTATAATCGAATGTACGGTTATGATTGCTCTACTTTTCAAGAGAAGAGCTTTAGTTTATTTAATCGTTTCTGCTTTTTGGTTAGCGATGGGTATCGTTAATAGAAATATTCTTGATGCCAGAGTAACACCTTTTAATGGAACCGATATTTTTATGATTAAAACAGGACTTCGTATCGCAGATAAATACTATAGTCCTTTTACAATAATTCTTGCAATTATTGGAGCTCTTGCAATTATTGCATTCTTAGTTTTCGTTTGGTTTAAAGGACCTAAAATTCAAACAAAAATTAAAAGATTTAGAAACGGTATAGTTCTTGCTGGCATGGTTGTAGCAACTCTTATTGTAACGAGTATTGCAATTGATACTAATTTAATTGCTAGTTCATTTAACAATCTTCCTAATGCTTATGATGATTATGGATTTACATATTGCTTCCTTAATTCTATTTTTGATAATGGTGTTAAGAAGCCTTCTAACTATTCAGAAACAGAAGTTGTAAATCTTATAGATGATACTAATAAAGAACCTGGAATTTCTCAGGTAACAGATAAAACACCTAATATTATTTTTATTCAACTTGAATCATTTTTTGATATAACAAGAATGAGCAATTTAAAATTCTCAGAAGATCCTATCCCATATTTTAGAGAGTTAATGAATGATTATAATGGTGGATTTTTAAGTGTTCCTTCTATTGGTGCAGGAACATCTAATACGGAATTTGAAGTTTTAACAGGTATGAACCTTGAAGACTTTGGTGCTAGTGAAATTCCATTTAAGGGAATTCTTCTTGATAAAACATGCGAGAGTATTGCATATGATTTAAGTGCAAATGGATATTTAGCTCAAGCTATTCATAATAATGATGGAACATTCTATCAAAGACATACGGTTTATCCTAATCTTGGATTTGATACTTTTACATCAATGGAATATATGCAACTTGAAGAGTCTGACTATACTCCAAGCAAATGGGTAAGAGATGAAATACTTACTCGTTACATTGGTGATTGTCTTGATTACACACCTGATGGAGTTGACTTTGTATTTACTGTTTCAGTAGAAGGACATGGAAGATATCCAAATGAGTTTAAACCTGAATTAAGTAATATTCGCGTTGTAGACGCAGAAACTAATGAACCAAATTATCCAGCTCAATTCTATGTAAATTTAATCCATGATATGGATCAAACATTTATTAAGCCACTTATCGAAATGCTTAATAATAGAAGTGAAGAAACAATTCTTGTTTTATATGGAGACCATCTACCTAGTCTTGGATTAAATCAAGAATATATGACAGACGGAACTCTTATGCAAACAGAATATGTTGTTTGGAATAATATGGACCTTGATTTAGATTTCGGCGATATTGAAACCTATCAACTTTTACCTAAAGTTTTAGGAGCTTTAGGTATTAAGACTGGTGTTATTAATACTTACCATCAGACACATATTAATGATGAGCCTATGGAATATTTAAGCGGACTTCAAAACCTTGAATATGACATGCTTTACGGTGGAAATTTAGCTTTCTCAGGAACTAATCCTTATCTTACTAAGGATATCAAGTTTGGTTTGAAAGACCCTGTAATTGAATCGGTTTATATGACAACTGAAGATGGTGTAAATTATGTTAATGTTAAGGGCAAAAACTTTACTAAGTGGAGCATGATTAATATTAATGATTCATATCATAAGACTGAACTTATCGATTTTGAAACAATTAGATGTAAAAACGAAACATTGCTTCCACAAGATAAGATATTTATTGCTCAAGTTGGTGATGATAAGTATCAGCTTAGTCAAACAGAAATATTTATTTATCAATAACTAGATTTATGAAACCTTGGATAGTAGTAATTTTGATATTGGTTGTTTTAGCTTTGATTATTGCTATCAGGGTAATTTATGAACTTAATACATTGAAACTGGCAACTTATAAATTTGAATCTGATAAGTTGCCTTACGATGAACATAAACGAATAGTTTTTATTTCCGATCTTCATTCTAGAAAATACGGAAAAGATAATGAAAAATTAATACAGTTAATAAAAAATCAGTATCCTGATTACATTTTAATCGGCGGTGATATGGTTGTTGCATCTAAAAATAAAGATGATGCTGAAGTTATTAAACTTCTTGAGAACCTTAGCAAAATTACCGCCGTTTATTATGCCCTTGGAAATCATGAAAAAAGATTAGAAATTGCTCCAGAAAAATTTGGTACTAGATTTAATAATTTAAAAGAGGCATGTATAAAAAATAATATTGTGTTATTGCAAAATGGGAATGCTAAGCTAACAAATGAAATCACTTTATTTGGCTTAGATATTGATTTTAAGTATTATAAAAAGTTTAATACACCTAAATATCTATTAGATAATTTAAGAAGCGATATAGGAGATTTAGATACATCTAAATATAATGTTTTACTTGCACATTCACCTATGTTTTTTGAAACCTACAGCAATACTAAAGTGGATTTAGTACTTTCTGGTCATTATCATGGTGGAGCGGTAGCATTTACTAATAATATAGGGTTGATTTCACCACAATTTCACCTATTTCCTAAGTATTGCAGAGGTAAATTCTTGCATAATAATTCGAACATGATTGTAACTTCTGGTTGCGGTTCACACAAAGTTAATTTAAGATTAAATAATAAACCTGAGGTAATGGTAATAGATTTATATGGACATTTCATTTAAGATCAATACATTTGAGGGCCCATTAGACCTTCTTTTGCATTTGATAGACAAAAACAAAGTTGATATTTACGATATTCCAATTTCAATGATTACAGATCAATATTTGGAGTATCTTTCTCAAATGGATAAATATGATGCGGAAATAACAAGTGAATTTTTAGTTATGGCTGCAACACTTCTTGATATTAAAGCAAAAATGCTTTTACCTAAAGAAGTGGATGAGGAAGGAAATGAAGAAGATCCTCGTGCTGAATTAGTTGAAAAACTTCTCGAATATAAGATGTATAAGTTTATGTCTTATGAATTAAAAGATAAAGAACTTATTGCTTCTAAATCTATGTATAAAAGTGCGACGATTCCTTCTGAAGTAAAAGAATATGAAGCACCTATAGATTTAGATGAGTTTATAGGAGATTTAACATTACTTAGACTTAAAACGATTTTTGATGATGTAATAAAAAGAAGTAATGAAAAGATTAATGAGCAAGCTCTTAGATATGGAAAAATTCAAAGAGAAAGTATAAGTATTCCAGATAAGATTAAACAAATTAGGGAATATATTAATGAACATGAAAGTTTTAGCTTTAGAGATTATATTGAAGCTGAACTTACCAGAATAAATGTTATTGTTTCATTTCTTGCCATATTAGAACTTATGAAAACAGGCGAGATAATGGCTGAGCAAGACGGAAATGAAAACGATATCATATTAACTAGACATAGAGGTGAAAATTTTGGAAACTAATCAATTAAAATCAGCTATCGAAGCAATATTATTTACTATGGGCGAAACCGTTGAACTTTCTAGACTGTGTAAAGCCTTAGATGTTGATAAAAAAATTATCAAAGATGTAATAAGTAGTTTGCAAGCTGAATATGAAAAAGAAGATAGAGGATTAAAAATTATTGAAATTGATGAAGGATATCAAATGTGCACAAAAGAATTTGCATATGAGTATCTTATCAAAATAGTTTCTATTCCTAGATCATATAAACTTACTGATATTCAATTAGAAGCTTTATCAATTATTGCATATAAGCAACCTATTACAAAAATTGAAATTGAAAAAATCAGAGGAGTTTCTTCTGACCATGCTATTAACAGACTTATTGAAGCTGGACTTGTTGAAGAAAAAGGTCGTCTTCAAACACCTGGCCGTCCAATAGTATTTGGAACTACAGAAGAGTTTTTAAGAAGATTTGGTTTATCATCTTTAGATAATCTTCCAAGTTTTAACCCTGACCAAGTTGAAACCTTTAAGCAAGAAGCTGAAGATGAACTTAACTATAAAGAAGAGCAAGCCAAGGCGGCACTAGAAGCTATGGAAAAAGAAGAAATGAGGGAGCTTTTAGAAGGTGATGCTGAAATTCAAATGCCACCAGAAGATGAAATTATTGATGTTGGAGTTTAATACTTGAAAAAAGTAGCGGTTATCGGAGGAGGACCTGCCGGAATGATGGCGGCGATTACAGCTGCCAGTTACGGAGCAAAAGTTACTCTATACGAGAAAAATGAAAAACTTGGAAAGAAATTATTTATTACCGGAAAAGGAAGATGTAATTTAACTAACGCATGTGATATTTCCAGTTTTTTTGAAAACGTTGCTAGAAATCCTAAGTTCCTTTTTAGTGCTGTGAATTCATTTACTAATGAAGACACATGCACTTTTTTTGAAGAAAATGGATTAAAACTTAAAGAAGAAAGAGGAAAAAGAATTTTCCCATTATCAGATAAATCTTCTGACGTTATAAAAACTTTAGAAAAAGTTTTAGCAAAAAATAATGTTGAGATTAAATTAAATGCTAATATTACTTCCCTAGATGATATTGATGCTGATAGCATTATTGTTGCTACAGGAGGACTTTCTTATCCTTCTACAGGTTCAACTGGTGATGGATATAATTTTGCTAAAGCTATTGGACATGAAATTATTAAACCGATTGCATCTTTAGTACCAATCATTTGCAAAGAAAGTTTTATTGATGAATTAGAAGGCCTTTCACTTAAAAATATTAGAGCATTTGTAAAGGAAAATGAAAAGATTATTCATGAGGATTTTGGCGAGATGCTCTTTACTAAAAATGGAGTAAGTGGTCCTTTAATATTAACAATTTCTAGCGTTATAGGAAGAAAGTTGTCAGAAAATAAAAACTATACTTTACATTTAGACCTTAAAGCTGCTTTAAGTAATGAACAGTTAGATGCAAGAATATTAAGAGACTTTAAGGAAAATCAAAATAAAGATTTTAAAAATTCTTTAGGAAAGTTATTACCTAACAAACTAATTCCTGTTATTATTAATTTAAGTGGTATTGATCCAAATAAAAAAATCAATTTAATTACTAAAGAAGAACGCGAAAGACTTGTATCATTACTTAAAGATTTTTCTTTAGAAATTGATAAATTAGAGGGCTTTAATCAAGCTGTAATTACTAGTGGCGGAGTAAATATTAAAGAAATTAATCCTAAAACAATGGAATCAAAGTTTAAGAGTAATATTTATTTTGCTGGTGAAGTTTTAGATGTTGATGCTTATACAGGTGGATTTAATATTCAAATAGCAATTTCAACTGGTGTTGCTGCGGGAAAGGCTGCTGCACAATAAAATTTTAGGAGTAGACAAATGAAACAAATAGCTTTAGATGGACCTGCAGGTGCAGGAAAAAGTACGATTGCAAAAGCAATTTCAAAAAAATTAGGATTTATGTATGTAGATACAGGAGCTATGTATAGAACTATTGCTCTTTATTGCATAAATAAAAATGCTGATTTAGAAGACGAAGAACTTATTTCAAAACTTTGTAATGAAGCACCTATAAAGATAACTTATGAAGATGGTGCTCAACATATGTATTTAGATGGAGTTGATGTGAGTTCTGATATAAGAACTGAAGTTATCAGCAAAGCTTCTTCAGATATTTCTAGATTTGGTGCAGTAAGAGAAAGATTAGTTGCTATGCAACAAGAACTCGGAAATGAATATAACGTTATTATGGACGGAAGAGATATTGGTACAGTAGTTCTTCCTAATGCTACACTTAAAATTTTCCTTACAGCTTCATCACAGGTTAGAGCCCAAAGAAGATACAATGAGTACAAAGAAAAGGGCATAGAAGCCGATTTAGAGGCTCTTAAGAAGGATATTGAACAAAGAGACTATAATGATAGCCACAGGGCTATATCACCGCTTAAAAAGGCTGATGATGCTATTGAATTAGATACATCTGATATGGGAATTGAAGAAGTTGTCAGTGCGGTTATTGATTTATATGAAAAATGTTAAAAGGACGTTTTAATGGAAGTTATTTTAGCTGACAAGGCGGGGTTTTGCTTTGGAGTTGAAAGAGCAATAAATCTTGTCGAAGAAGAAATAAAAAAACAAAACGGAAAACATAAGATTTTTACTTACGGACCGATTATTCATAACGATCTTGTTGTTAAAGACTTTGAAAATAAAGGTGTTTTCAGTATAGAAGGCATTGAAAATATTGAAAAAGTTAAAGGTAATGTTCTAGTAATAAGGTCACATGGTGCGGAAAAGAAAGTTTACGAAGAGGCTAGAAAAAACAATGTTATTATTGTCGACGCTACATGCCCATTCGTAAGCAAAATTCATGATATTGTTGCTGAGGAAAGCTCAAAAGGTAAAGAAATAATTATTATTGGTGATAAAGAGCATCCAGAGGTTCAAGGCATCTTCGGATGGGTTAATGGCAAGGCAACAGTCATAAAAAACGAAGAAGAAGCTTTAGCTTTCGAAACTGAAGCAAATTCTTCGATTTGTTTAGTGTCTCAGACCACTTTTAACTTGTCAAAGTTTCAATCTTTGGTTGAAATAATACTCAAAAAAGGGTATGATATAAATGTTATTAATACTATATGTAGTGCTACGCAGACTCGCCAAAAAGAAGCGGAGTCTGTTGCTAAACGTGTTGACAAAATGATTGTTATAGGCGATCCAAAAAGTTCAAATACACGCAAATTATTTGAAATCTGCAAACAGTATTGTAACGATACTTACTATATTCAGTCACTTAAAGATTTGGATATTGCCAATCTGCAAGAAGCTCGTAGTGTAGGTATAACAGCGGGGGCCTCAACCCCAAATAATATTATCCAGGAGGTTTTTCTTAATGTCAGAAGAAAAAAGCTTTGAACAAATGATTGATGAATCAATCAAAACTATTCATACGGGGGAGATTGTAGATGGTACTGTTATATCTGTTAAGCCAGATGAGATAGTTCTTAACATCGGATATAAATCTGATGGAATTATCACTAAATCAGAATATTCCAATGATCCTGATTTAGATCTTACTAGTGTTGTTTCTGTCGGCGATCCACTCGAAGCAAAAATTTTGAAAGTAAATGATGGTGATGGACAAGTTGCTCTTAGCTATAAGCGTATTAGCGAAGAGAAAGCTAATAAAGCTGTCGAAGAAGCTTTCAACAATAAAGAAGTTATCACAGTTAAAGTTGAAAAAATTACTACTGGTGGACTTATTACATCTTATGAAGCAGCTAAGGTTTTCGTACCTGCTAGTTTAGTTTCAGATGTTTTTGAAAAAGACTTAAATAAATATTTAGGTCAAGATATTGAAGTTGTTATTACAGAATTTAATCCTCGTAAGAGAAGAGTTATCGGTAATAGAAGAAAACTTGTTTTAGCTTCTAAGAATGAAAGAGCTAAAGAACTTCTTGAAACACTTAGACCTAATGACATTGTTGAAGGTGAAGTTAAGTCAGTAACTGCTTTTGGTGCATTTATTGATTTAGGTGGAGTTGATGGACTCCTTCATATCTCAGAAATGAGTTGGGGAAGAATTAATACTCCTAAAGATGCCTTCCATAGCGGTGACAAAGTTAGAGTATTTATTAAAACTATTGAAAACGGAAAGATTGCTTTAAGCTGTAAGTTCCCAGATGAAAATCCTTGGGTTATTGCTAAAGAAAAATACACTCCAGGAACAATCGTTAAAGGCAAAATTGCTAGATTAGCTGACTTTGGTGCTTTTATAGAATTAGAACCTGGAATCGATGCACTTCTTCATGTATCTCAAATTTCTAAGAAACATGTTAAGAAACCATCAGATGTATTAAAGGTTGGTCAAGAAATCGAAGCTAAGGTTGATGAATTCAAAGAAGAAGAAAAGAAGATTAGCTTAACTCGCAGAGATTTCGAAGATGACTTAGTACCTGATGATTACAATGCAAACGAAGTTAAAGAAGCTGTAAAGGAAAAAGCTAGCGAATTAAAAGAAGCAGCTGCAGAAAAAGCTGAAGAAGTAAAAGAAGCCGCTACAGAAAAATTCGAAGAAGTAAAAGAAGCTGCTGCTGAAAAGGTAGAAGAAGTAAAAGAAGCCGCAGCTGAAAAAGTAGAAGAAGTAAAAGAAGCTGCAGCTGAAAAACTTGAAGAAGTTAAAGAAGCCGCAGCTGAAAAGCTTGAAGAAGTTAAAGAAGCTGCTACTGAAAAATTCGAAGAAGTTAAAGAAGCTGCATTAGATAAAGCTTTAGAAAAAGTAGAAGAAATTAAAGAAGCTATCGAAGAAGCTAAAGAAAACTAATGAGAGTTATTGCAGGCAAAGCCAGGAGATTGTTATTAAAAACAACTCCTGGCTTAGATACAAGACCTACAATTGATAGGATTAAAGAAACTTTATTTAATATTATTAATCCTTATATTCCAGGCTCATCTTTCTTAGACCTATTTAGCGGTTCAGGGAGCATAGGTATTGAAGCCTTAAGTAGAGGAGCTAAAAAGTGTGTTTTTGTAGATAATAGTGCGAAAGCAGTTAGCTGTATAAAAGAAAATTTAACTTTTACTAAGTTGATTGATGATGCATTAGTTTTACAAAAAAATGCTATTAGTGCAATTAATGAATTATCTTTAAGCAAACAAAAATTTGACATTGTTTATATTGATCCACCTTATAGTTTAGGACTAGAAGAAGATACATTAAAGGCATTAGCTAGTTCTAATATTATTGATGAAGATACATTGATAATTATTGAGGCAGATAAAAACAATAATTTAGAGTTTATAAGTAGTTTACCTTTTGTTATTGAACGAGAAAAAAACTATAAAACAAATAAACATTACTTCTTAAGATTCGGAGAATCTAAATAATGAAAACAAAAGCTATTTATCCAGGTTCATTTGATCCAATTACTTATGGTCATCTTGACATGATAAAAAGAGCGTCTAATATTGCTGATAATTTAGTTGTAGCTGTTTTAATTAATGAAAAAAAGACACCTCTTTTTACTATAGATGAAAGAATCAAAATGATTAAAGATGCAACAAAAGATATTAGTAATGTAAAAGTTGTTTCTTTTTCAGGCTTGCTTGTAGATTTTGTTAAAGAACAAAAAGCTGATTTCGTTATTAGAGGTATTAGAAATTCATCTGATTTTGATTACGAATCTCAGATGGAAAAATTAAATAGAAAATTATATCCAGAAATAGAATATGTGTACTTAACTGGTTCAGATAAATATGGATATATTAGTTCTTCTTTGGTTAAGGAACTTGCCAGCTTCGATGCAGACATTTCTAAATTACTTTCTAAAGATATTGCAAAAGAAGTTAAAAGAAGAATAAACAATAAATAATTGGAGATGTTTATATGAGTAAGATTGAAGAAATCATCGACGAAATTGAAGATTATATTGATAATTGCAAATTTCAACCTTTTTCTAATTCAAAAATCATTGTTAACAGAGATGATCTTGATGAATTGATTGCTGATTTACGTTCAAATATTCCTGATGAAATTAAAAAGTATCAAAGAATAATAGCTAATAGAGATGCTATTCTTAAAGATGCTCAAGATAAATCTGACGAAATGGTTAGAAAAGCTAATGAGATGACATCAACATTAGTTTCTGAACATGAGATTATGCAACAAGCTTATATTGAGGCTGATAGAGTAATTGATGATGCTTCTGTTAAGGCTCAGAATATTCTTGATAATGCTACTAATGATGCCAATGCAGTTAAAAATGCTGCTATTCAATATACAGATGACTCTCTTGCTAAGATTCAAGAAATTCTATCTAACTCTATTGAAGATATGACTGTTAAATATGATGCTATTATTAGATCACTTGAAGCTAATTTAGATGTCACAACTCAAAATAGAAAATCTCTTCATGACACACCTACTACAGGAAATGATCCTAGAGAAAATGTTCAATATGGCGAAGATTATGAAGAGTATGAACAATATGATGATTATGAGGAATATTACGAATCTCCTTATCAAGAAAATGAAGTAGAAGAAAATGGAGAAGATGAGAAAGATTATTCTCAAATGACTATTGAAGATGCTATGAGAGAAGGCGACATTGATTTCGAACC
Source organism: Lachnospiraceae bacterium (assembly GCA_045599965.1). GTDB lineage: Bacteria > Bacillota > Clostridia > Lachnospirales > Lachnospiraceae > RGIG5612. Next base: position 16,845 of record JAZRXA010000004.1, read on the forward strand.
AATCAAAAGTAAAAAAGAGGAGTTATCTCCTGATGAAGGATTCGAAAGCTTTAACTTGAACATTGATGATTTTTAAGTTAGGCGCCAGGTTGATAAGACCTGGCGATTTTACATTATGAGAATAGAAAATATTGCTAGTGGTAGTTCTGGAAACTGCACATATATAGGAACTAATAATACTCATGTTTTAATAGATACAGGCATAAGCAAAAAGCGTATTTTAGAAGGCTTAAAAAATGTCGATTTATCTTTAGACGATATTGATGCAATATTAATTACGCATGAACATATTGATCATATTTCTTCTCTTGGCATACTTTTAAGGACTAAAGAAATTCCGGTTTTTGCAACCAAAGGAACTATAGAAGAAATAAAAAAATGTTCTTCGCTAAAGCAGTACAACAAGGATTTACTTACGATTATTAAAGAAGATAATCCTTTTTCGATACATGATTTAGATTTTACAGCTCTTAAAACTTCACATGATGCAAAGCAAAGCGTTTGCTATAAGTTTAAGCAAGGAAATAAAAGTGGAGCAATCGTAACAGATTTAGGAGTTTATGATGATTATTTAATTAATAATCTTAAAGGTTTAGATTTTATATTATTAGAAGCAAATCATGATATAAAGATGCTAGAAGTTGGACCTTATCCTTATCCATTAAAGCAAAGGATTTTAAGTAAAACAGGCCACCTATCTAATGAAGCATCGGGACAACTTTTAGACAAAGTTTTACATGATAATATAAAAGGAATTATGCTTGGTCATTTAAGTAGAGAAAATAATACTAAAGACCTTGCTAAGTGGACAGTCGAAAACGAAATTGATGCATCAAATTCAAAATATAAATCAAATGATTTTGAAATTAAAATTGCGCATCATGAAATCATTTCAGAAATTATTGAATTTTAAAAAGAAAGGAATGCTATGAAAGTTACAGGAATTATTGCAGAATATAATCCATTCCATAATGGTCATGAATACCATTTAAGCGAAACAAGAAAAAGATTAAAGAGCGATTATATAGTTGTAGTTATGAGTGGTAACTATGTTCAAAGAGGTGCGCCAACAATTATTGATAAGTACGCTAGAACTCAAATGGTTTTAGAAGCTGGTGCCGATTTAGTTTTAGAACTTCCTACATGTTTTGCTACAGCTAGCGCAGAATATTTTGCTTATGGTGGCGTAGCTATTTTAGACAAACTTGGAATAGTTAATGATTTGTGTTTCGGAACGGAAAGTCTTGATAAAGTTAATCCTGATGTTTCTAGTTCTGAACAAGATGTTGCAGCTGACGATATTACAGATCAATTTAGAAAAATTGCTGATCTTTTAGTAGATGAACCAGAAGAGTTTAAGACAGTATTAAGAGAAGCTCTTAAAGAAGGTCTTTCTCATGCTGCTGCTAGGAGCAAAGCTGTTGGAAAAATATTAGGAGAAGAGTATGTAACTGTTATGGAAACTTCAAATAATATTTTAGGTATTGAATATCTTAAGTCACTTAGAAAATTAGGTAGTAAGATTAAGCCTGAACCAATTGCTAGAAGATTAAGCATTCATAATGATAAATCTATTAACGAACGATTTTCTTCTGCTAGTGCTATTAGAAATGCTATTTACAACAAGTATGATATGAACTCACTTTCTAGCACAGTGCCGGGTTATTCTTTAGATATTTTAATGGATAGATATTTAGTAAGTTTTCCAATATTTAGAGATGATTTCTCATTAATTATTGGAGCTGAGTTATTAAAAGCTAAAGAGCCTAGAGATTTACGTAAGTTCTTTGGAGTTTCTGAAGATCTTGCTAATAGAATTTTTAATTTAAGAAACGATTATAAAAATTTTGCTGAATTTAGAGATTTAATTGCTACAAAAAGCATTACAAAAGCAACTGTTTCTAGAGCTTTAATGCATATTGCTTTAGGAATTACTGAAAACGATATGAATGAGCTTTATAGTGCTGATATGATAAAGTGCGTTAATGTTTTAGGTTTTAGAAAACAATCTGGTGATGTATTTACACAGATTAAGAAAAACTCTGACTTAAAGCTGGTTACAAAACTATCTGATGCTGTTAAATCTTTTGAAAGTGAACCAGATAAGATGCTTATGCAAAATATTGCAGCTGATGAAATGTATAGGATGGTTGCAATGAATAAATTTAATTCAGATTTAAAAAATCCATACAATCAAGGTGTTGTAATTATTTAAATAAGGATTATAATTTCATAGGATGTTTTAATTTAATAAATAAGAAAAGAGGTAATGTGAAAATGGGTTTTATTGATAAGATGTTTGCACAGGCAAAGGCAGATAAAAAGACAATTGTTCTACCTGAACCTATGGACAAAAGAACTTTTGAAGCTGCTGAAAAGATTTTGAAACTTGATATTGCAAATCTTGTAATTATCGGAACTCCAGAAGAAATTGAAGAAAATTCTAAAGGCTTTGATATTACTGGTGCGAAG
>JAZRXA010000005.1:0-47541 GCA_045599965.1 Lachnospiraceae bacterium
TTGAACCCTCGACACCGCGGGTATGAACCGCGTGCTCTAGCCAACTGAGCTATCTCGCCGTGGGACCTACAGGGCTCGAACCTGTGACCCCCTGCTTGTAAGGCAGGTGCTCTCCCAGCTGAGCTAAGATCCCAAATGCGCTCTTTAAAGGCGCCTCGTTAGTATAATAAAATACTGCTGTATTGTCAACAATTAGTCTATTTATTTGTTATTATAGATACTTTAGCAATATCCGTATATTCAGGCTCCATAATAATCTCATCTATACTATTAGCTACTATGCTGCCTTTAATTGGATTTTTAACGCTTATAATATTTCCTAAAACTTTGGCATTTACTTCGCTTCTTTCAAAAGCTAAATCTGTATCTATCATCTCGCAATCTTCTAAGACAAGGTTTTTGCAGTAACAAAGCGGCTGCGTTCCTATAATTTTGCATTTTACTAGTTTAAGATTTTCTGAATACCATCCTAAATACTCACCAATTATCATACTGTCTTCAACCGTTACATCTTTAGAATGCCAGAACGCATCCTTTGTATTTAAGATTGAATTTTTTATTTTCATATTTTGGGTATATTGGAATGAATATTTTCCTGTCATATCCAAATCTTCGATTTCAATATCTTTGCATTCAAAGAAAGGATATTCTGATTTCATTTGGCTATGCTCAACTTTTATATCAGCACATCTCCATAAGAACTCTGGTGAATCTATAGCGCAGTCTTTAAGCACAATTTTAGAGCATTCTCTTAACGCTTTAATTCCATTCATTACGCAATTATCTAAAGTAATATTATTATCATACCAAAGCGCTGCTCTACAGTTGCTTGTCATTTCTGAGTCAGAAATAATTGCGTTCTCTACATGCCAAAAAGGATATCTAAGATTAAAATAGCAATTTTCAACTTTCAAATCACTACATTCTTTCATTGCTGATTCTCCATCAGCAGGTCCATCGAACTTGCACTCTTTAACTAGTAAATCTTTTTGGCCATATAATGCTCGTTCTTCATCAAACGATTCATTACTTACAACATTCATTTTATAACTCTTTCTAGGCCTTTATTGGTCTGTATATTTTTTCATTCCTGTTATTTTGTGAAGGCTTCTTTTGTGCATGCGTTCTATCTTTTCAATTACCTCTGGTGCCACGCCTGAATCTTCACCCTTCTCAATAGCATTTAGATATTTATCTAAATCCGAATAAAGAATTCCCATCTCGCCTTCATCTGTTTGGCCTTCTTCTAATCCAGCTGAAGGTGCTTTTGTTCTAATATTTAAAGGAGCATCTAAAAACTCTAAGAACTCATAAACCTCGCCTACTGTTAAGTCTGCTATAGGATTAAAGTCTGCTCCGCCATCTCCGTATTTTGTATAATACCCAACATAAAGTTCGTCTTTATTTCCTGTCCCAGCTACTAATCTATTTTCGCTTTGTCCTATTGCGTATAAAGTCGTCATTCTAAGTCTAGGATTAATATTTTTAATAGCATCAGAAGTAAGGTCTATACCTATTCCTTCTAATAATTTTTCCCTAGTAGTTGTTAAATCAACTGTTCTAGTTTCTATGCTAAACTGCTTTGCAACTTCCATTGCATCATCAGTATCTTCTCCAAAGTTTCTTGCAGATGCGCACGGCATAATAACGCCTACAGTATTTTCGCATGCTTTTTTGCACAAGATTCCTACAAGTGCAGAATCTTTTCCGCCGGAATTACCATAAATAATTCCTTTAGCATTCGCATCTTCTAATAAGCTCTTTATCCAATTAACTCTTTTTTCTAGTTCTACTTTGTAATCTCTCATATTAAAAAATTAAGGGGCTCATGTTTCGAGCCCCTTTTAATTCTTTTAGTTATTATTCATTAGCTGCGCGGACTACACACATTGCAATATTTCCAACTAACTCAGAAACAGGGGCTGAACGCGAGCAGTCAGAAGCAATCTTTTTAAATCCTTGAAGGAATGGTCCTGGTGCATCAGCTTTAGCAAATTGCTGAACTAATTTAACACCGATATTACCAACGTTGATATCTGGCCAAATAATAATGTTAGCTTTTCCAGCAACTTCGCTTTCTCTTTTAACTTTCTTAGCTGCAACCTTAGGATCGATTGCTGCATCAAGTTGGAACTCACCATCAATTTTAAGATCTGGTCTTCTTTCGTTAGCAATTCTCACGCTCTCTCTAACATCGTCAACCATCTCATGCTCCATACTTCCGTCTGTAGAGAATGAAAGCATAGCGCATCTAGGTTCCCAACCTAATAAGCCTTTAACTGTTTCACATGCAGAGATAGCAATAGAAGCTCTCTCAGCTGCAGAAGGTTTTGTACAAACAGCACTATCACCGAATAATAAATATTGTCCTTCGCTTCCTTCAAACCCAGGAATAACGAAAAGTCCTGTTGATGAAGCTGTGTCAATTCCATCTTTAAGTCCGATAATTGTGCTTGCGCCTAAAATAACTTCGCCTGTTGTATGTGTAAGGCCTGCGAATGTAACATCAAATTCGCCATTGCATTGAAGAACCATTGCTGTATACATAGGGTCTTTACTCTTTCTTGTAAGAGATTTAAGACTAAGCATGTCTGAATATTCAGCAATATATTTTTCAAATGCTGCTGCCTTCTTTTCTTCATCGTTGTTGTCGAAGATTTCCATTCCTGAAATATCTACACCGAATTGGTCAGCTGCTGCCTTAATTTCAGCAGGATCACCAACTAAAGTAGCTTTGCAAAATCCTTGTGATACAGACTCATATGCAGCTTGAAGCATTTTTTCTTCAGTTGCTTCTGGGAAAGCTACTCTTTGAGGATTAGCTTTAGCTTTTTCAAAAATCATTTCCATTAAATCCATAATAATTGTCTCCTAATAAGAAATATAGCCACTCCCACATAGCATGGGAGTGGCTGCTTTGTTAATAATTATTCTTCGCAAAGTTCTGCAATATAATCAGCAGCATCAGCAAATGTAGCTTTTCTGTTGAATTCCATATAAGGAACTTCTACATCATATTCGTCTTCAAGTGCTGTTGTGAATTGAACAATATTAGCAGATTTGCACTGTAAATCTTCTTTGAAACGTGTTTCTGGTCCTAATGTGCTAGGATCAAGTCCGAACATCTTTACAGCTTTTTCAATTAATAAATTAATAACTTCTTGTTTGAACTCCATGAATAGGGTTCTCCTTTCGTACTGTTTATTTTGCTGGTGGTAAAAGAACTACTAACATCTGAGCTGTGTCAGGACCGATGTTTGTAACGCATTTAGGTGAACCAGCTGCGATATGAACGCTGTCGCCAGCTTCAAGAACTGTTTCAACACCGTCTTCACCTTTGAACTTCATTGTTCCGTGAAGAATGTAATAAATAGATTCTGATTGGTTAGAAGCAAACTCTGTGCCACCACCTGCAGGAAGGAAATGTGTTAAACCATTAATAAGTTGTCCTCCGTCAACGTCAGCAGGATCATGAAGTCTTGTGCATTTGCACTCATTATGACCTGGAGCTGTGTAGGTGTAATAACCATCTTTTTTTGTGATTTTGTAACCAGCCATTTTATAAATCCTCCTATAAAACTTAAAAATTAAACGTTTAATTAGTTCTTACGAACTGCCCTTAAGTATAGCACATTTTAAGCTAATATACAAAGGTCAGATTGAAATTTTTCGTATTTTAAAAACACAAATTAGCACTACTGCCGCTATGCAAACCACCATATCTACTATATAAATCCACATTGCTGGAAATTCAAAATTTAGGTAATTAAACAGTAACACGAACGCATTCGCCGCCATATGGCAAACCATTGTTGAAGTAATATTTTGAAATTTTTCATTCAGATAGCAAAATAGCATTCCGACTATAAATGCATAAACGCCTTGCATAAGATTTAGGTGATAAAAGCCAAAAATGGCTGAGCTTATAAGAGCGCTAACCCAAAAGTTAAGGCGTTTCCTTAATAGTCCATATATAAGCCATCTAAATATTAATTCCTCAAGCAATGGATGTATTATAACTGTACTTATTATTATCCATGCAGTGCTACTTTGGTATATTACTTGTTCAACCTGGCTATAACTTCCCAGAATATTATCGATATGGAAAAAGCTCACGAGCGTACTAACCCCGTGGGACGCTAATATTCCCAGTAAAATAAATAACAAATAATATAATGGATGCTTAAAAATATATGTGTTTTGTGGTTTCATTAATTTTCGCTCGGCTTAAATCTAATTATATCGAAAGCTTTAAGTTCTTGTCCCAAATCTACATAGAAAATTTGCTGTGGATGCGGACAACTTTCAATATGCTCTTCATTTTCATCTACCATATCTAAAACTTTTGCCGATATATTTTCCCCATCTGGTTTCATAATTTCAACTATATCGCCAACACTGAATTTGTTTTTTTGCTCTAACTTGTAATAAGTCTTTCCGTTTATTTCTTTATTTCCTTCGCTACCAACAATTCCTAAAAATACCCATTCTTTTACATAAGTATTCGCATCATATATTTGCGCACTGTCATTTGGCTTTCCAAAGAAAAATCCTGTTGTATATTCTCTATATGTGCACTTAGAAATTTCGTCCTTATAAAATTCTAAACGTGATTTATATTTTTCAGGGCTTTCAAAATAATCATCTATAGCCATTCTGTATGTTCTAGTAACGCTAGCTACATACAAAGCGCTCTTCATTCTTCCTTCAACCTTAAAACTATTTATTCCAGCTTCAATCATTTCTGGAATATGTTCTATCATACAAAGATCTTTTGAATTGAAGATGTATGTGCCTCTTTCATTTTCAACTACCGGCATATACTCGCCTGGACGTGTTTCTTCAACAAGATTATATTTCCAACGACATGGATGTGTGCAATCACCCATATTGCCGCTTCTTCCTGTCATAAACGCACTAAGTAAGCATCTTCCAGAATATGAAATGCACATAGCTCCATGAATGAAGCTTTCTATTTCCATATCTTTTGGAATTTCATTTCTTAATTCCTTTATTTCTTCAAGGCTTAACTCTCTAGCGCTAACTACTCTTTTTGCGCCAAGACTATGCCAGAAATTATATGTTCCAAAATTTGTGTTGTTAGCTTGAGTGCTAATATGAATTTCTACTTCCGGCAAAACTTCTTTTGCTATCTGGAAAATTCCTGGATCTGAAATAATCAGCGCATCTATCCCAAGTGGTTTTAATTCCTCGAAATATTCTTTCGCCTGATTTAAGTCTTCGTTATGCGCTAAAATGTTAGCCGTTACAAAAACTCTTACGCCTCTTTCATGCGCAAACTTTACGCCTTCTTTCATATCCTCGACTGAAAAGTTATGCGCATTTGCTCTAAGTGAAAAAGCCTCTCCGCCAATATAAACTGCATCAGCTCCATACATAACTGCAACCTTTAATACCGGAAGGCTGCCTGCTGGCATCAATAGTTCTGGTTTATTTTGTTTTAATCTTTCGTTTGTTATCATTTCTTTACACTTACTGAGATTCCATCTCCAACTGTTAATATTGTTGTTTCCAAATCATCTCTATGTTTTATTTCATACAAGAACTCTCTCATGCGCTCATGTATCGTTCTTTGTCTTCTTTCCGTAACAAATCTAGACTCTATTAAATCTCCTTCTTGAAGTACATTATCTGCAATAAGAATGCTTTCCTTTTTCATTAACCTTAAAAGATCTGGAAGCATATTAATATACTGGGCTTTTGCTGCATCTAAAAAAATTAAATTGTATATGCCCTCAAGTTTTTTAATAATTTCTAATGCATCGCCTTCTATTAAACTAATGCTAGCATGCCCTTTAAGATTTTCTCTTGCTTTTTTTAATCTTGGCTCATAATTTTCTATCGTATCAATTTTTGCATTAGGCATAATATCTTCAAAGACAAGTGCCGAATAACCTATAGCGGTTCCTATTTCCAATATCTTTGGATTTTCATTTTGCGCTATATTTGTTTTAAGAAAAACTCTTAAAAAACTTTCCGTTTCTCTCCTGATTATTGGAACATCATCTTTAAGAGCCGTTTCTCTTAAATTCTCAAAAAAAGGACCCCCGTCCCTTTCCAAAGAATGGATATATGTTGTTAATCTTTCGCTTACAATCATAAAAATATTATAAATAAATTTGACTCTTAACGCAAGAAATGGCAAACAAAAAGGGGCTCATCTTTGAGCCCCTCGTTAACAACTTTTTGTTTTTATTGTGCTGCTTCGCCTTCTGCTGGTGTTTCTTCTGTTGGTGCTGGTGTAGTTGCTGCTTCTTCTTCCATTGTTCCATCTGAGTAATCGTATCCCGAAAGGATATTTACTATCTTCTCTGTTGTAAAACTAGGACTAACTTTATATGTTCCAGGAACAAAATCAGCATCATATACAAGACATCTTGTCTTAAACATTCCAGCATCACCTATAACGCCAAGTTCTCTAAGTGTTTTAGCAACTTCATCTTTTGTTGAGTTTTCAGTAATTATGATTTCATATCTAGCTGTGTTTTCTTTTACATAAGGTGTATCGTTAAAAATTCCAAATGTTACAAAGAAACCAACCAAACAAAGAATAACAACGCCTGCTGCGATAGCTGTACGAATAAGAAACTTTCTAGTTTTCATCTTCTTCATAGCTCTCATTTTCGCCATTCTACGTCTTTGTTCTGCGTTTGGCTCAACTCTAGTACGTGCAGCACTTTCGTTAGCTACCTTCATATTTTTTGTTCTTGATTTAACTAATTGTTCTTTAATAGTTGCCATAATAACTCCTATTTATTCAACTTCCATGATAAACGGCAATATCATAGGTCCTTTATTGTTTTGAACCTGAATTGCGCTCTTAACGGCATCACCGATTATCATCTTTGCCTTACCTCTATTGTAATGATTTTTACCCAAATAATCAATTAATGTATTATAAATTATTTCCCTTATATCTTCAATGAGTTTTTCATTTTCAGCACCTAAAACCCAGCCTCTTGTAAAGACTTCAGGCCCCGAAATAATAAATTTATTTTGGATATCTATACATACCGTCACAATCATAACCCCTCGTTCGGAGAGGTCTTTTCTATCTTGGATTATCGTTCTTCCAACATCTTCTATACCAGAATTATCAACATAAATTCCGCCAGATTGAATATGCTCCACAACCTTGCCCTTCTTTTCACTTAGTTCGAGCACGTCTCCGGTATTTATCATGAAAACATTTTTGGAATTATATCCCATGTCGTATGCAATTTTTGCATTAGCCATTCTATGTCTATACTCTCCATGCACCGGAACAATATATTTTGGTTTTAAGAGTGCATATATTAATTTAATTTCTTCTTGGCATGCATGTCCCGAAACATGAGTCTGCTCAAAAATAACTTCTGCTCCTAAAGCGCTAAGTTCATTCATTACATTTGAAACTGCTTTTTCATTTCCAGGAATAGGGTTTGACGAGAAAATAACAACGTCCTTATTTTTGATTGTAATTTTCTTATGTGTTCTGGTCGCCATTCTCGAAAGTGCAGCCATATCTTCACCTTGAGAACCAGTTGCAACAATTACTATTTTGCTATCAGAATAATTTCCCATCTCATCAATACTAATCAAAGTATTTTCCGGGACATTTATATATCCTAACTCTTGAGCAACCTCAATTATGTTAAGCATTGATCTGCCTTCGAGCACAACTTTTCGTTTAAACTTATATGCCGAATTAATTATTTGCTGAACCCTATCTACGTTAGATGCAAACGTCGCAATAATAATTCTTTGCTTTTCATGTTCCGAAAACAAGTTGTCTAAGCTTTCACCTACAGTTTTTTCGCTAGGTGTATAGCCTGGTCTAGGTGCATTAGTTGAATCGCTAAAGACTGCAAGAACGCCTTTTTGTCCAAGTTCTGCAAAACGCCACAAGTCGATTGCGTCACCATATACTGGTGTGTAGTCAACCTTAAAGTCTCCTGTATGAACAATGCATCCTGCTGGAGTTTTAATAGCTAGGGCCGCCGCATCACTTATGCTGTGGTTCGTTCTAATAAATTCAATCTTAAAATCATTGATATAAATTTTTTGTCCGTAATCAACAACTTTTAGTTTTGCAACATCTTCTAAATGCGTCTCTTCTAATTTTTTATTAATTAATGCGAGTGAAAGTTTCGTTCCATAAATAGGCGCATTGATTTCTTTTAATATATACGGAACTGCACCTATATGATCTTCATGACCATGAGTAATAAAAAATGCCTTTACTTTGCTCTTATTCGCTTTTAGATATGTGATATCAGGAATAATTAAATCTATTCCTAAAAGAGTATCATCTGCAAAAGCCATACCACAATCGATAACGATTATGTTTCCGTTATATTCGATTGCCGTCATATTCATTCCTATTTGTTCCATTCCGCCAAGCGGAATAACCTTTAAGCTAGTTGAAACTTTTTTAGGTTTGTTAGAATAATTATTACGTTTATTTTTTGCTTGTTTCGGCTTTGTTTGCTTTGTCTTTGCCTGTTTTGGCTTTGTCTGGTTTGAACGTGTTTGTTTTGGTTTTTGTGTAGTATTAGTATTTTTTCTTGCCATATTTCTCCTTATTTACTTTGTTCCTCGCTCCCGTAGGACACCTCCCATGCTCGGAAATTCTTATACAACAAGAAAAATAATCCTTATGGCTCTTTTATGAGCACAAAAATAAGGCCTTATCTTTTCTTGTTAAATTTTATATTTAAGTTAGAGCGGTCCTGTTCGCCGGTGCCGTCTCTAAAAATAAATCACACTAAATCTTCGTCTTCTAAAAGCTGTTCGAAAACGCTTGCAACAGCTTCGATTTCGTCATCATCTTCAACGAAAACATATACTGCTTCTTCTTCGTTCGGCTCTGAAATATCTTTCATGATATAAGCCTCGGCTTCTTCTTCGTCGTCACTGTCAGTAACTAACAAATAATTTATATTATTAAGCTTTGTCTCTTCTACAACATAAAAGACGTCTTCAGCTCCATTTTCATCTGTAAAAACAATTTTGTTATCTTCCATAAGTACACCTTATCTTATTTTTTTGTTTTATTTGTGTCCTTTATTTTATTCATATATTCTTCAAGTATGTAACAAGCTGCAAGCTGATCAATATATGTTTTTTGTTCACTTTTCTTTACGTTCATTTCGTCCAGTTCATGTTCCGAAATAAGCGTTGTATATCTTTCGTCTATAAAAATAACTTCCGTATCAGGCAAACGGCTTTCAAGTTTTTCCTTAAATTCTTTAGTAAGTTTTACTCTTTCGCCTTCGCTTCCATCTTCCATAAGCGGAAGACCTAAAGCTATTTTCTCTACATTTTTTTCTTTTACTATTTCCTCGATTCTAGCAAGCGTCTTTCTTAATTTAGTTTCGCTTTCACGCCATATTGTCTCAAATGGTTGCGCTGTCATTAAAAGCTCATCAGAAAGCGCAACACCAACGCTCTTAGAACCATAGTCAAGTCCCATTAATCTCATAAAATAATCCTAGAGTTATTTTAGCTTATTGTCAATGTAGAATCTAATAGCTTCTTCAATAAGCTCATCTCGCTCTACTTTGGCAATCATTCCTCTTGCGTTATTATGGCTAGTAATATAAGTTGGGTCTCCTGACATAATATAGCCAACGATTTGGTTTACAGGATCGTAACCTTTTTGAGCCAACGCATCATAAACTCTCTCAAAAACCTCCTCTACTGTAGGAAGTTCTTCTTTTGGAATCTTATAATGTTGTGTGAAATGTAAATCCTTATTCATTTAATCTCCACTTTCAACTCTACGAATCGTTAAAACTTTTGTAACAATTTCGTAATATTATATCAAAATATTAACCTACCTATTCAGAAAATGCAAGTATATTTTTATCTTCTAATTTTATCTTTGTTATTTGATTTATAAGGTTTTCTTCTGATTCAAACTGAACTTTTATGTAATTAGGGGTAAATCCTCTATATACTTTTTTACCTTCTATTTCCACTTCTTCTTCAACTAAAACGCTTACGCTTTTTCCTAGGAAACCTTTAATATACTCTTTTTGAAGTTCTTTAGTTTCTTCGATAAGCATGGCAACTCTTTTTGACTTCTGACCTGCGCTAAGTTGGCCTTTCATCTTGTCTGCTTTTGTTCCTTTCCTTCTTGAATAAGGAAATACATGAATGCTTGCAAATCCAATCTCTTTTGCGAAGTTTACGCTTTGGTTAAATTCCTCTTCGCTCTCTTCTGGAAACCCTACAATTATGTCTGTTGTAATTGCAGGCGAATCAAAATATTTTCTTAGAAGTTCTACGCTTTCTTTATATTCACTCGTGCTATATTTTCTATTCATTCTTTTTAGCACGCTATCTGAACCGCTTTGAAGCGATAGATGAAAATGCGGGCAGATACTTTTTAATTTAGATAACCTATCAGCAAACTCTTTAGTAATAAGGCTAACTTCTAAACTTCCAAATCTAATTCTTTCTATTCCTTCGATTTTATCAATCTCTTCACAAAGAGTAGCAATAGCTTTATCTGCGCTAGTCTCTTCTATATCTAGTTCATACATGCTTAGATCAATTCCCGTAAGCACAATTTCTTTATATCCATTTTCAGCAAGAGTTTTAACTTCTGCTAAAATATCTTCTTTTTTTCTTGAGCGTGAGCGCCCTCTTAAATATGGGATTATGCAATAAGAACAAAATCTATTACATCCATCTTGGATTTTTACATATGCTCTTACATGCTCACCTTGGTTTGTAATTTTTTGTTCTTCATAAACCGTACAATGTGTTAAATCTTCTACCAATGTTGCCTTGAATTTTAAGTTCTTATCTAGGTTCTTATGGATTATTTCCATAACTACTTCAAGCGTTTTACTCTTTTCATTATTGCCAATAATAACATCAACCTTCGGATCTTTCATAAGGCCTTCTTTGTCTTCTTGTGCATAGCATCCGAGCGCAACTGTCATCGCTTTTGGATTTATTTTTTTTGACCTATGTAGAATTTGTCTAGATTTTCTAGATGCTTCTTTCGTAACGGAGCATGTATTGACTACATAAACATCTGCAAAAGAATTGAAATCTACAATTTCAAAAGAAAGCTCCTTAAATTGTTCTAGGATTGCCTGCGTTTCATATGAATTTACTTTACAACCTAATGTATGAAAAGCTACCTTCATTAAATTTCTATTACCTCAGTTTCATCTATTGCTTTTTGAATCATCTCGCCTGCAATCTCATCTAGTTTATGTTCGCTAGTTACGATTCTTTTAAGCGTTGGTTTTGTTACTGGGTGCTTAGCTACGAAAATTGTGCAACAATCTTCGTATGGAAGAATGCTCGTTTCGTAAGCTCCTATCTTTTGTGAGATATCCATAATATCTAATTTATCGAAAGCGCAAAGAGGTCTATAAACTGGGAGCGTGCAAACTTCATTTGTTACAAGCATGCTTTGCATAGTCTGGCTTGCAACCTGGCCTATGCTCTCACCCGTTACTAAACCTAAGCATCCATTTTCTATTGCAAAATGCTCAGCTATTTTCATCATAAATCTTCGCATTATAATTGTTAGCTCATCATGCGGACAAAGCTCGTAAATCTTCATTTGAATTTCTGTAAAGTTGACTATATGGAGTTTTATCGGGCCCGAATATTTTGAAACTATTTTTGCAAGATCAACAACTTTTTGTTTTGCTCTTTCTGAAGTGTATGGCGGAGCATGAAAATAAATTGCATCTATACTTACTCCGCGCTTAGAAACTAAGTATCCAGCAACAGGGCTATCAATTCCTCCTGATAAAAGTAGCATTGCCTTTCCGCTTGAGCCTACTGGCATACCACTTAATCCTTCTATTTGTTTTGAGTAAATGTTTATTTCTTTTTCTCTTAATTCAATATTGAGCATGATTTCCGGAGCATGAACATCTACTTTAAGAGTTTCAAATTTGTCTAAAAGAAACTCTCCTATTTGCTCATTAAATTCTACCGAAGTCATCGGATATGACTTATCCGCTCTTTTTGTGTTAACCTTAAAGGTGTGATTCTCTTTCATGTCATAATTTTCTTCCATGTACTTTTTAATATCACCTTTAAGTTCTTCATAGGTCGTCTTAGGAAGCTGGGTTACCGGACAAATCCATGCTATGCCGAAAACTTTTTGTAAAGCGCTTATTGCTTCGTCTTCATCTTTTTCATCGTAGTGAACATAGATACGCCCTTGAGTTTTTACTACTTTAATTTCTCCAGACAAATCTTTTAGCGCGCTTTTAATATTGCGAACTAACATATCTTCAAAGACATATCTGTTCTTTCCTTTAACACCTATTTCTGAGTACTTAATTAATAAAATCTTTTCCATATCCTTTTACATTCTAACGAACTTAGATAGTACCGGTAGAATTTCCTTTAATTGTTCTAATGTATATTCTATTTGTTCCTTTGTTGTATCTTTGCAAAAGCTAAATCTAAGTGTGCAATCTGCTTGCGCCGGAGTAAGGCCAATCGATTGCAAGGTTCCTGAAAGTCCTGGTTTATTAGATGAGCATGCAGAACCGCTAGAAACATATATTTCTTTTTCTTCCAACGCATGCAGCAGTACTTCGCTTTTTATTGGAGAAAAAGTTGCACTTACTATTTGCGGTGCTGATTTAGTTCCCTTAAAACTATTTATTTTTATTTTGCATCCAAGGCTTTCTTCTTCACTAAGTTTTTCAAGTCCTTCTATAAAGCTATCTTTAATGCTAGTTAAATGCAAAACGTTTTCTTCTAAATTGTCGTATGCATCTTTTACACAAACTGCTAAGCCCGCTACTCCTGGAACGTTATCTGTTCCGCTTCGCATTCCTTTTTGTTGTCCTCCGCCAAAAATTGTTGGATTAACTTTTATTTTTTCATTGATGTATAAAAATCCTATTCCCTTAGGTCCATGAAGTTTATGTGCACTAACGCTAAGCAAATCTATGTTCCACTTTTTAGGATAGATTTCATATTTTCCAAAACCTTGAATCGCATCTACGTGATAAACAATGTTAGGATTTATTTCTTTTATGAGCTTTCCTATTTTTTCAACATCTTGGACCGCGCCTATTTCATTATTTACCATCATTGTAGAAACTAAGATTGTATCTTCTCTAATAGCGTTTTTAAGTTCGTCTAAATTAATGTGACCTTCGCTATCAACTTTTATGTAAGTAATTTCAAAGCCTTTCTTTTGCGGGTCTATATCCTCAGAAAGTTTTAATTCACATAAATAGTTTAATGTTTCAGCAACACTAGCATGTTCAAAAACAGTTGAAATAATATGACGGCCTCTTCTTATGTTCGCCATCGCAGAACCAATAAGGGCTAAGTTATTAGACTCTGTTCCACCAGAGGTGAACACTATTTCTTTTGGCTCAACTTTTAAAATCTTTGCGATAACTTCTTTAGCATTTTTAAGATAATTTTCAGATTCGACACCCTTCATATGTTTGCTAGAAGGATTGCCAAAATCGATAGACATTACCTTAGTCATTTCGTTTATTACATTGTCTGAAGCGCGCGTCGTTGCGCTATTATCTAAGTAACATTCCATAAAAAAATTATAACATAGAGACATATTAAAATAAATAAAAGAGGGAAACTCAAATGAGTTTCCCTCTGTGACTTTTATTAAATAATTACTAACTAATTAGTGACTAGCGTAGTATTTACCAATAGCGTCTTTCCAAATCTTGATAGCATCATCAATCTTTGGAGCTGTCTTACGAAGTTCTTCTAATTGAGCTGCGCCAGCTTTTTCAGCTGCTGCTTTCCAAGCATCAAGATTTGCACCTTCAATCTTCTTGATGATTGGCTCGCCGTTAGCTGCCCAAATATCCCATTGTTCGTCTTCCATTGAGTGAACCCATGCAACGAAATCTTCATATGTCTTCTCGCCGAATAATTCTTCTTTTACAATGTCTTGTAATGAAGGATCCCATGAATCCCATGAAGTCTGGCTAATGCAGAACATTTTAACTGTTGTTGATAAGTCACTATCAAATGTGTACATATATTTTGAATGGCTAGCACCTTTATCTAATGATGCAACACCAAAAATCTTGAACATAGCGATAGAGTTAAATACACCTTCAACAACTCCGTTATCTAATGCACTAATCATGTCAGCAACAGTTTGGTTAGCTTCAACACCGCCTGCATCACGAATGATACCTTTAAGTAATTCGTTATCAGCGATAATTCTTTGTCCTTTAAGACCAGCAGGTGTTGTGCAATCAGCTTCTGAAGTCATAGCTAAAGCTGTACCAAAGTTAGCACTTGCTAAGAAAGGAATAAGACCTAATTGATCAAATTCAGCTTTCATTAAATCGTTAGGATTTTGAATTAATACATCACGCATAATATCGTTTGCTGTAAATACATCTTTGAAACCTAAGAAAGGTTGTCCACAAGATTGGTTAGTGTATGGGAAGTATGAAGGGTTGTTTTGAAGTGTAATATCACCAATATCAACAACGCCTGCTGCAAGCTCATCAGCTGCTGATGTTGTGCTTGAGAATCCAGCTCCACTAAGTTTTAACTTGTAAGTAACTTTTCCGCCTGTTCTTTCTTGAATTCTGTCTAATGCATTAATTAAGTAAATACAGTTCTCTTTACTTGTTGAAGATGGGCTAACAAGTAATTCAAGTTCTGGACCCTTATATTCGCCTGAACCGCCTTTACTGCTATCTTTCTTCTTTCCACAAGCAGCGAACATAGTAAGTGTTAAAGCAACGATAAGAACGAGTGCTAAAACTTTACTAATTTTCTTCATGTTTGTTTCCTCCTAAAATATTTGTTTATATTTTTATTTTTTTATTTACTAATCACCCCGTGATTAATTATAACTTATGCCGCAGGTGCCATCATATGGTTTGGTAAGAATGTCGCAATCTCTGGGAATATAATCAATAATACTAATATTACTATATCGAGTGCGATGAAAGGAAGTACACCTTTAAATATTCTTTCTACAGGTTTCTTCGATACACCACTCATAGTATATACTGTCATTCCAACAGGTGGTGAGATTGAACCAAGTGCCATAAGTTTTACGATGAAGCAACCTAACCAAATAGGGTCAAATCCAATCTTTGTAAGAGCTGGATATAGGATAGGCATTGTAAGTACTAACATTGGAATTTCTGGAAGGAACATTCCAAGTATCAAGTATACAAATATAAGAATAACAGATAATGCCCATTGTGGAACTGCTAAACTTACAACTGCCTCACTAATGATATCAGGTAAGTTACTTACAGTCATAAACTGTACGAAGATATAAGTTGATCCCATAAGGAAGAAAATCATACCCATTAAGATACCTGTATCTTTAAAAGCTTTCCAAAGATTTTTAGCTTTGCATTGACGGAAGATAATTGAAATAACAATTGATCCAACAGCGCCAATAGCACCAGCTTCTGTAGATGTGAACCATCCTAAATAAATACCGCCTAATACAAGGAGCATTAAAAGAATGATTGGAATAACTTTAAGAAGAGTTTTCCATCTTACGCTCCATGGAGCCTTAGGTGTTTTTGGACCGTACTCAGGATGAATCTTACAAAGAAGCCAAATAAGTAAACAGTAAAGTATGATTTGGATAACTCCGATGAAAATACCTGACATGAACAGTTTGCTAATGTCATTTTCAGTAAGAATACCATACATCATAAATCCTGTACTAGGTGGGATAAGTAATGCTAGTGGTGCGCCAGCAGCAGTACAGCCGCAAGCGAAAGTTTCTTCGTAATTACTCTTTTCCATTTCTGGAAGAGCGATACGACTCATAATCATAACGCCTGTATTAGCGCTGCCACAAATAGCTCCTAAGAAACCACATGCAACAACTGTTGCAGAAGCAAGGCCACCCCTAAATCTTCCAAGCCAAGCTCTAACAGCTGCATATAAGTCAAATCCCATCGTTGTTTCTGCTATAACCGAACCCATCAAAGTAAACATCGGGATAACGGTGAAAGCATAAGCATTTAAGTTATTAAATGGGGCTGTACCAAGAACTGTCATAGCAACATTGAAACCTCTGATAATCCAAAGGCCAACAAAACCTACGATAGCAAGTGCTGCACCAACCCACATCTTAAGTGCAAGTAAAATCAATAAAGTGGCAACACCGATGATGCCTACAATTACATTAAAACTCATTTGTTGTCACCCTCCTTTACCTCTCCAGCTAAAGGATTGATATTGCCGTCTGCACCTTCTTCTTTCTTTGGTAATCTACCGATAATGCTCATACCATATTTACCGAAAGCAAATTCCCAATCAACTGATCCAAGTTGGTTCTCTTCGTTATAGTTTCCATGCTTAGCAAGAACTACAATTTTTCTTATTATTGTCATAACAACTGTTAAAGCAGCCACAGCATAACTTACACCAAATAAGAATAAAAATGGCCACTGTGGGAAATTAATAGCAGTCCAAACAACATTACGTTCCATGCTACGAGTTCCTTGAACAAATTGTTGATATGCAATAAGAATAATCATTACAAGAGAAACAATTAAGATGCACACTTCAAGAATTAATTGTGCTTTTGGTTTAAGGTGTTTAGTTAACATATTAATGTCAACCATACTACCTGTCATGATAGAAGCACCAAGAGAAGTCATGCAGCTTACAAGCATAACCTGTGCCCATTCAGCACCACCTTGAATAGGTGAAGCGAATATATGTCTAGCAATAACATCTGACACAATAAGAAGAGCCATAGCTGCTAGCAAGGCCATGCATATGTAAGAGCAAATGAGTCCAATAATTCGAACTACTTTCATATATTTCCTCTCCTTAAAAAATATGTCTACCATCTTGTATTTATAGATAATAATATGATAAACTCTTGGGTAGGACAAGGTTCAAACGTAAAAATAACAAATAAATGGGGTAAATTTTTGTGAAAAATGACCAAGGCTCAAAAAATTTCTCTATAAGCGCTTTTGCCAATGCATGTGGCACAACGAAAGACACTTTGTATCATTATGAAAATCAAGGTGTTTTGGTTCCTAATATTGATGAGAAAAATCACTATAGATACTATAGTCCTGAGGACTTTCATCGTTTTCAATTTATTGCGCATCTTAGAAGAATGGGCTTTTCTCTATCCGAAATTCGTGAATGCTTAAAGAAGCATAATGTTTCCTCATACGTTGATATGCTTAGCCTTTGCCAAGATAAAGCTAAAGAAGAAATTTATAATGCTGAGCGCCAATTTGATATTGCATCAAAGGCAAAATTAGCTGTTACAAAATTTTCTAATATTTCTTTTGAAACCCCTAAGGTTGAATATTCTGATGTTGAGTATTTTCGTTGCGATGAATTTTGCGGAAAGTTTGATTCTTTAGATGGTTTATCGCAAATAGGAAATCACTTAGCAACTGCTTTTAATATGTCCGATACTACTAGCAATATTGCTGTTTTTAAGATTTCTAATGATTCATTAAGTGGCTCTACTGCGCAACATCTTGAAATAATGGTTCAAACATCTGAGCCGGAAAATGTTAATCCGGATAATCTTCATAAAAAAGAAGCAGGTTTATATTTGCATATGCTTTTTAATCTTGATCTTATGACATCAACAGATAAAGACCGTGAACGTTGTTATAAAAAAATGGTTAACTATGCCTTAGAGCACAATTATACAATCATTAGCGACCTTTATTGTTATGACCATATCGGTAGGTTCTTAACCGACAAAAAAAACGAATTCCTTTCGGAATTCGTTTTCGGAATTATTTAATTTGATTTGCTAAATTACGGTTGTCTATATTTATAGAACTCTTCTGGATTTTCTTTAGCCATCTTCGCAAGCTGAGTATATAAACCATACTCATTGCCTTCAGCAACTTCCGTGTAGATAGGGTCTACGTCTTTTCTTCTTGGAAGTGGAACGTCTTGCTCAACTAAAATATCTTGAACACGTTTAATATCAACATCTTTAGTTGTTGTGCCCTGCTCAACTGCTACTGCTGCTGCAACGCCTGCTGCCTGTCCAGTACCTACGCACTGAGGGATAAGTGAAATCCAGTCAAAAGCAACTTCGTCTGACGAAACATGACGGCCTGGGCAAAGAAGGTTATTAACGTTCTTTGGAACCATAATTCTATAAGGAATTTCAACAGGTGCTGAATCATTGATTCTGCAGATTGTACTATGCCATGCAATAACGTCATCGAATTCTCTATGAATTGCGTAATCCATTGGTGTTAAAACATATTCGCCCTCTAATCTTCTAGAGCAACGTACGCCTAACTGTGGTGCAATATCATAAAGGAATGCATTTTCGTAGCCTTCCGCGTTCTCTCTCATGAAATCGATGATATCTCTAATCTTATCTCTGATCATCATTTCTGAACGTGTAAGGTCTGTAACTTTTATACAATCCATTGGTTTAAGCCAGTTATTAAACCAAACAACATCATTTCTTTCCGAAGGAAGCGGCATAATTCCATTGCCTTGAGTGAACTGTTGTAGTCCGCCCATTATCTTTCCGAAAGCTTCTGGATGTTCCATGTTGTATCTAAAATATTTTTCATGGTCTACGCCACCAACTCTAAATACCATAGCTGTGCTAGTATTTCTAGTGTCGTTATCTTTTGTTGTTGAGAAAGGTGCTCCAGTTTGTGCGAAGATATCTCCATCACCAGTAGCATCAATAACAACTTTAGCCATTATCGCTTTACGGCCTTCTTTACTTTCGAAGATAACGCCTTTGATAGTGCCTTCTTCCATGATTGGTTTGCATGCCCATGAATGACAATAAACTCTAATTTTTGTGCTCTCTTCAAGAAGCATTTTGTCCATTTCGATTTTAAGTTGGTTTGGCTCAAAGTATACAGAACGAACTACTCTTCTTGGAGAATCAGGGCAGCTGCTTGTGCAGTCCCAAATAGGAGCCCATTTATAAAGTTTATCTTTATCTTCACTACCATATTCATCTTTTTCAGGACCTAGGTGTGCGCCTTCAACCTTTGAAAGACGTGTGAACCATTCTTCCTGAAGTCCACGAACGTACTGTACGTTTTTGTATGAAAGGTGAGGAACCATGATTACATAACCACCGGTTGCATCTCCGCCCATATATCCGTAGCGTTCAAGCAAGATAATATTCTTAGCTCCAGCTCTAGCAGCTGCTAGCGCCGCTGAATGGCCTGCTGCGCCACCGCCACATACAAGTATGTCGCACTCATCAAAGATTTCTATGCTTCTGGCTTCTTCATTAAAAACCTTATTCATATTAATCCTCCTACAAATTTTGCAATTTTATCTATAAATACAAAAAATCAAGTATTATTGTAAAGCCTTGGGTAAGTCCAAGGTCAAATACTAATTTGCTAAAATTTTCTATGTTTATTTGTGAAAAAGGTCCAAAAGGATAGCTGTGATTTTGAGCTTTAGTTTTGACAAAAAGTTTATTGTTATTAGTTCTTGTAAAATGTTATACTCTTAAATTATGAAACACTTTTTTACAGGTCCAGAAAATATTATAGAAAAAGATGGCAAGACCTTCGCTTTAATCGAAGGCAGCGATGTTAATCATGCTAAAAACGTGCTGCGCATGAAAGAAGCAGATGAACTATTAGTTAGTGACGGCAGTGGGAATGATTATATATGTAAGGTCGCTTCTATTTCTGATGGCGAGATTATGTGTGAAGTTGTTACTAAAAAAACTTCCAGCGCTGAACTTGAATCGAAAATTTATCTTTTTCAAGGACTTCCAAAGGCTGATAAGTTTGAGCATATAATTCAAAAAAGTGTTGAGCTTGGCGTTTACGAAATTATTCCAGTTGCGCTATCTAGAAGCGTTGTGAAATATGACGATAAAAAATCTAAGTCTAAAGTTGAAAGATGGCAAAAGATTTCTGAAAGTGCTGCAAAGCAAAGTCAACGCGGAATTATTCCAAAAGTTTGCAACGTTGTTTCTTTAGATGAAGCCTTAAAGATGGCTTTAGATATTGATGTTAAATTAATTCCTTATGAAAACTTTGACGACACAGCTTCATCCAAATCTATCATCGAAGGTATAAAGTCTGGCCAAAGCGTTGCTATTTTAGTTGGCCCTGAAGGCGGTTTCTCTAAGGAAGAAGTCTTAAAAGCAAATGAGGCAGGTTTTACGAGCATCTCCCTAGGTTCAAGGATCTTGCGCACCGAAACCGCCCCACTAATGTTGCTTTCCGTATTATCTTTTAATCTTGAATAATTTAGCTTAATTAGAAATCTCTTTTTTAATAAGCCGATGCTTCTATAATTGTGAATGTTGCATTTTGCAGTGCAGTCGCAGTATCAGAAGTAACCAACGTAAATGCCTGACAAGTTACTGTTTGATCAGGAGCAACGTCATTTGCAAAAACAGTATCTGTATCAATTCGCGAGCCATTTGGATCCAATGCTTCTATAGTAAAATTATATGATTGTCTTTCATCGGTAATATTTGTTACTTTTAATTCTAATTTAGTATCAGTAAGTCCATATTGATCTGTAGAACATTGGAATGTTCCAATTTCAACTTTTACATCTTCTGCTAAAACTTCTTCTGTTGCACTGCCAAAAGTTTTATCGAGTTTTTTGCTTGTTTCATCAAGTGACTTTGACCAAGAACTTTGAAGTGAAATAGTTATTATAATTGACGCAATGCCTAACACCAATGCTATTATTGCTAAAACTTTTGATACTTTTTTCTTTGCCACTCCAATAATTCCAAAAATAACTGCTAGTGCGCCTAAGAAAAACGATGCATTATTAACAATCGGTATGAACGACAAAGAAATTCCTACTATTCCTATTATGAATGCTGCTATAGCCCATCCGCTTGTTTTTTGTTTTACTTTGTTTTCTTCCATTTTTATCCCCTTTCTTATCAGTTTTAAGATAAATAAATGTTATCAAAAAAAATTAGTGGCTATTGCCACTAAAACGGGGGTAATGAATTTTTGCAATTATTTTGTGATTTTGAACGGCCTTCAAATTCAATCAGTCGGTTTCTGTTGAATTGCTTAGTTCTTCAAAATTATTGTTCTTGAGCAATTCATTTACCTTGAAAATATTATAAGTCTTAGAATTAAACGCTGATATTAAAAGGGCATCTCTAGGAATCTTTGCATAAAGCGGAGCCATATTATAAAGTTGCAACGCCTTTTGTGTTTCAGCAAGAGTGAAATGTCCCGCAAAGCATAGTCTTAAAATATAGTCTCTTTGTTTTGTATGCTTTTCTTCCGAAATCAGCTTATAGCCATACTTCTCTGAAAAATCTGCAGCAATAAATATTTCTTGTTGCGTTAAGTCTTTAGATTTTATTGTTTTTCTCATAAAATCAGCAAAAGCTTTTTCGCTACTAATCATGTTAGACTTTTGATTCTCCAAAAATTCCGAAATATTTTCTGGCTTTGTCTTTTTTAATAAGTTGCCCAGAGCATCAGTAGTTTTTTCTTCTCCCATTTATCCTCCTTTATAAAATATCACGTATTAT
This sequence comes from Lachnospiraceae bacterium, assembly GCA_045599965.1. Classification (GTDB taxonomy): domain Bacteria; phylum Bacillota; class Clostridia; order Lachnospirales; family Lachnospiraceae; genus RGIG5612. Next base: position 21,485 of record JAZRXA010000005.1, read on the forward strand.
TACAGCTAATAACACTATCAAAAAAATCAAAAAACAGTCAATTAAAATAATCAATATTATCCTCAAAACTATATTCTTAATATCTTTGATATGTAATTTCTTTTGTACGTCCAAATAATTGGCCGAAAATAAAATGACTACTATGCATGAAAGCATAAAGGATATTCTCGAAAACCATGTTTCTATCATTCCACTTGAATTTGTAACTTCCATAGTAAATCCAACTGCAAACATTAACGCATATCCTAATGTTGAAAAAATAATGCTAACCGGATTTAATTTTCTAAACCCTGGTGGTAATGCTCTATAGAATTTTCTCTTAGGTTTTTCTGGTTTTATATTTTTTCTTGTTTTTTCGTAGCCTATCAGTTTTAGTAAAAGTTCTTTTGTATTTTGATATCTTTCATTCGGTTCTAACTTAGTACACTTACTTATTATCTCGCCAAGTTCCCCATCATATATTTTCTCAACGGGGAATTTCCCTGTAAGCATGACATTCATTAGAACCCCTATAGAATAAATATCTGTTCTTATATCAGATGCTGAAAATCCATACTGCTCAGGCGCCGCATACCCCGCCGTACCAATAAGTTGAGTATCTCTATATTGATTTTCATCTTGTCTCTTCGCCGCGTTCATATCAAGCAAATTAACTTCACCATTATCGTTTATGATAATATTTGACGGTTTGATGTCTCTATGAATAATAGGTGGCGTTGCTTGATGAAAGCGTTCTACAATAACTAGTAATTCTTTTACTATTCTTATAGTATCATTCTCGTCAATAACCCCTTCAACTAATTTTTCACTTAAATCCTGACCTTCTATATATTCTTCAATAACAACCAAGACCTTTTGTTCATTTATTTCTTGTTCATAGTATTCAATTATCTTAGGCGTATTGTTTATCGAATGTTCTTTTAGATATTTATATATATCAATATTGTAAACGGTGAGAATTTTACCCACAAAAAGTTTTTCATCCTTTTTCAGCAGATAAACTCCGTGTTTCGCATTCAATGCTTCAACATATTCATAAGAAAATTGTTCAAAGATTTTACTCATGTTTTTATTATATTACAAAACATATCAAATCAATAATTTATTTTGAATCGCGCTATCGATATCCCGAACGTCAATGTTTCCATCCATGTCATCAAATGTAACTATTAAGTTATCCCACAACGTTATTCCGTGCTCTTCATATTTCTTTAGTTTCCAATCAAACTCATTTCTATAGTCCTCTCTAAAACAACACCCCGCATGCTCCCAATAAAAAATTTTATTATCAATTCGCATTATTGAAAAATCTGGATAAACAATATTTCCACCAAGCACTATCGGTGCCTCATACTTAAAAGCTATCTTGCTCGCTAAAAGTTTTTCATAAATAAGCGCCTCCGACTTACTTCTAACTAATTGCCCTGTCGACGTCGTATGTTTTAGATGTTCTGGATACTTTGGGTTTCCAACATATGGCTGGTCAACCCATTGCAAAAGCATTTGCGCCTTCTCTGGATCTGCCGGCAGTGCATACCGTCCTTCCTTCTCAAACTCTAACATATTTTGAATTTGTAACGGCATCCTTTTCATCACATCATCTATCTCAATATTTTTGATTTCTCCAACCTTCGCTAACGCATCTATATTGTTATCAATCAACCTTAACATTTCTTGATAGTATCTCTTTTTTGCCATTTGTTTTATTAGTTTTTCATCCTTTGTAATACTTTCACGAACTTTTTTACCTCTTACAATTTTCTCGATAAAAAAAGAAGTGTATATTATATCTTTTTTAGAATATTGACGCACCCCAAGCGTTCCGTCCGAATATTCTTTAAGTTTATTCAATACTTTATTTCTTAAGTTTGTTATGTTGCTTAAATAATTAATAATACTATTTTGATTTAACATTTTAATTCTCCTTTCTTTTACTTTTCGCAAAGTTTTTTACTATTTCTATATTTTGTTGCGAAATTGAAACTACTTTTCGCAACAAAATTTGTTATCAGTTTCATTTGTTGCGAAACATGATTGCCTTTCGCAATAGACTCTTTAAACGCTCATATTTATTGCGAAATTTTGGCCATAATTCGCAAAATTTTATTATTTATTGAGGATTTATTGCGAAATATTTTTAAGGTACGCACGACAATAAAGATTTTTCAAGATTTAATTCTTTCGGCACATGCTCCGGAAGAATTTCACAGACAAATTAATTTAATACTATAGCTTTTTGCGGGGTGCGCTACGAAGATTGAAGATTGCCCAAGAAAGTTTGCGAGGTGATTGCGAAGATGGAAGATTGCCCAAGAAAGTTTGTGGGGTGCGCTGCGAAGATTGCGTAAAGAAGTTTTAGAATTGCGTTGTTAATTTAGTTTTGAAATTGCTACGAAACATGTAGTGGAAAGATTTTTTGCTATTGATTAGATTCGTTTGGCACTGATGCGGACCCACTCGCCGTCATGTGTCGTTTCTAGATAAGTTAAGTTTGGATTTTTTGAAATTGCATCCTTTATAAGTTGCTCGCGGCTTTCTAAGATGCCGGACATTATAAGGATGCCGTCTTCTTTTAGATATGTGTCAAGAGTTGGGAGCATCATATTGATGACCTCCGCAAGGATGTTGACTACTACTATGTCGTAGCCGTTTCCCAAATTAGATTTTAATTCTTCGTTCGTTACAACGTCGCCTACGAAAAATTTTGAGACGCCAGAAGCAACGTCATTGATTTCAAAATTTTCTTTGGCAACTTCTACTGCTTGGGCATCGATATCAACGCTGGTAATGTTTGATGCGCCCATCTTAATCGCGCCGATTCCTAAAATGCCACTTCCGCAGCCAAGGTCTAAAACTTTGTCGGCTGGTTTCATATATTTGCGAAGGCCACGAAGACAAAGCCTAGTTGTTTCATGAGTGCCTGTTCCGAAAGCCATTCCTGGGTCGATTCGAATAATAATGTTTGGTTCAGTAGATACCGATTCGTCACATGTTTCGTCAGTCGCTACATTAGTTGTTTCAAAAACGCCATCATCCACATTAGAAACTTTGCTGGTAGCATTATTTGCCGATGCGCCACTATCAGCACTAACATATCCTGGCACCTCGGTTAAAATTTCAGAAATATTATTCACATCCACCCATGTAGGGGCAATTAAAATATCTTCCACTTGGAAAGGCTTAAAATATTTTTTCCAGTTTCCTTCCCAGTCAGTAGATTCTAATTCGGTTTCAACAAAATTAATTGGATTGAGATTGAACATCTCTATAGATTCATTAAGATAAACTTTTAGTTCTTCGATTTTCTTTTCTGTCTTAGCACGGTTTACTCCATTTTCGTCGAACTCAATGAAAAAACTAAGTTTACAACTACCATCATCTGGTGGGAGTTCTTCAACAAAATCCGCATACATCTGATTCAATTCATCGTCTGTAAGCTGAACATTGTTTTCTATTTGAACATCATTAATATCATAATCCATAAGAAGGGCGCTGATCATTTCAGCGTCCTTCGTAGTTGTTTCTATTGTGTATTTAGTGTATTTCATCTGCAGTCCTTTATAAAACCAATTTCAACCTTGCTGGTGTGTTCAAGTTTTCGAGCACATCCAATATCGAAATTATTTCTTCATCAATTTATCGAAGTTTTGCAAAGCTTCCTTTTGCTTATTGTTAAGTTTTTCAGGAACCTTAACAACAAGCGTTGTATATTGATCTCCTCTTTTCGTCTTGTCACGAAGAGACGGAACTCCTTTGCCTTTAAGACGAATAACTGTGTCAGTTTGTGTGCCCGGCTTAATTGGGAACAATACGTCTCCATCGATAGTTTTAACTTTTATGTCACCGCCGAGTGCAGCTTCTGCAAAACTAATTGGAGAAGTTGAATAAAGGTTAACGCCATCTCTAGCGAAGATAGGATGTCTTGCAACAATAACTTCAACAAGTAAGTCTCCTCTGCTTCCACCATTAGTTCCCGGCTCTCCCATTGCTGAGATTCTAATACTTTGGCCAGAATCTATGCCCGCTGGAATTGTAACAGAAATTTTCTTTTTCTTTGCTTTATATCCAATGCCGTGGCAATCAGGGCATTTCTCTTTAATAATTTTTCCAGCGCCATGACAGTCGGGACATGTTACGACCTGACGAACCATTCCGAAGAAACTTTGTTGAGTTTGGACTACTTGGCCAGAGCCATTACACTTTGTACATTTTTCTGGAGAAGTTCCAGGCTTTGCACCAGTAGTATGACATGTTTCGCAATCTTCTTTGTAGTTGATTGAAATTTCTTTTTCACATCCGAAGACAGCTTCCTCAAAAGTAATTCGAACTTGAGTTACAACGTTGCTTCCTTTCATAGGTCCGTTGTAGTTTTGGCCGCGTCCTCCAAAACCACTTCTGCCTCCGAAAAGATCTCCGAAAATATCTCCAAATCCGAAGCCTCTTAAGATATCGTCTACGTTCATGTTTTGGTAGTTAAAACCACCGCCGCCCATGCCGCCTTGTTCGAATGCCGCATGACCAAATTGGTCATATTGTTTTCTCTTTGTGTCATCACTTAAGACGCCATAAGCTTCTGAAGCTTCCTTGAATTTTGCCTCAGCATCAGCATCGCCCGGATTCATATCCGGGTGATACTTTTTTGCTAAACCTCTATAAGCTTTTTTAATATCGTCCGCTGAAGCATTTTTGTCGACTCCAAGGACTTCGTAATAATCTCTTTTATCTGCCATTTTTAGATTTCCTTAAAGTCTCCATCAACTACATCGCCTTCAGGTGCTCCGTTAGGATCTTGCTCAGGCGCGCCATTAAATCCTTCTGGACCAGCTCCTTGGTTAGCCTGTGCCTGAGCTTGCTCATACATCTTTGTGAAAAGTTTTTGTGAGCTTGCGAGTAATTTTTCTTTAGCTTCTTTAACTGATGCAACTTGCTCTGATGTAAGTTCAGCATTAGGGTCTGTTCCAAGTAAAGCTTTAAGTGTGCTTAAATCATTTTCAACTTCAGCTTTATCAGCACCATCAAGTTTGTCTCCTGCATCATTCATAGCTTTTTCAACTTGCATTGCAAGTGAGTCAGCTTCGTTACGTGTATCTACTGCTTCTTTACGAGCTTTATCTTGAGCTTCGAACTCAGCAGCTTCTTTAACAGCTTTTTCAATTTCAGCATCACTCATGCTTGAGCCTGATGTAATAGTGATGTGTTGTTCTTTACCTGTGCCAAGGTCTTTAGCGCTAACATTAACAATACCGTTTGCGTCGATGTCGAAAGTAACTTCGATTTGAGGAATTCCTCTTGGAGCTGGTGCAATACCATCAAGTCTGAATTGGCCTAATGTTTTATTGTCACGAGCAAATTCACGTTCACCTTGAACAACATGGATATCAACTGCGCTTTGGTTATCTGCTGCTGTAGAGAATACTTGGCTCTTCTTTGTAGGAATAGTTGTATTTCTCTCAATTAACTTTGTAGCAACTCCGCCAAGAGTTTCAATTGAAAGTGAAAGTGGAGTTACGTCGAGTAATAATACATCGCCTGCGCCAGCATCGCCAGCAAGTTTGCCACCTTGGATTGCAGCACCAATAGCTACGCACTCATCTGGGTTAAGGCTCTTAGAAGGCTCTTGGCCAGTAAGTTGTTTAACCTTTTCTTGAACTGCTGGGATACGTGTTGAACCACCAACAAGTAAAACTTTTCCTAAATCACTTGATGCTAAGCCAGCATCTTTAAGAGCTTGTTGAACTGGAGCTGCTGTAGCTTCAACGAGGTCATGTGTAAGTTCATCAAATTTAGCTCTAGTAAGATCCATATCTAAGTGTTTTGGACCATCTGCTGTTGCAGTGATGAAAGGAAGGTTGATGTTTGTAGTTGTTGCACTAGAAAGTTCCTTCTTAGCTTTTTCTGCTGCTTCACGAAGTCTTTGAAGTGCCATCTTATCTGCTGAAAGGTCGATGCCTTCTTGACTCTTGAATTGAGCGATTAAGTAATCTGTAACTCTCTTATCAAAGTCATCACCACCAAGACGGTTGTTACCAGCTGTAGCTAAAACTTCGATTACACCATCACCAATTTCGATGATTGAAACGTCGAATGTACCACCGCCAAGGTCGTATACCATAATCTTTTGTTCTTTTTCGTTATCAAGTCCGTATGCAAGAGCTGCTGCTGTAGGCTCGTTGATAATACGCTCAACATTAAGACCTGCAATCTTACCTGCATCTTTAGTTGCTTGACGTTGTGCATCGTTGAAGTATGCAGGAACTGTGATAACTGCTTGAGTTACGCTTTCACCTAAATGTGCTTCAGCGTCACTTTTAAGTTTTTGAAGTACCATAGCTGAAATCTCTTGTGGAGAATAGCCTTTGCCGTCAACAGTTACTCTATAATTGCTACCCATTTCTCTCTTGATTGAAGAGATTGTGTTATCTGGGTTTGTGATAGCCTGACGCTTTGCCGGCTCACCTACTAATCTCTCACCATTTTTTGTAAAAGCAACTACAGATGGAGTTGTTCTTACACCTTCTGCGTTAGCAATAACGATTGGTTTTCCACCTTCCATAACTGCTACACATGAGTTTGTTGTACCTAAATCAATTCCTATAATTTTTGCCATTTTATTTTCCTCCTAATAGTTGGACCTTAGTCCTGGATTTTTTACTAATTAATTTGCTACCTTTACCATGCTGTATCTAACAACGTGATCCTTATAAAGATAACCTTTTTGAAGTTCCTCAACGACGATGTTCTCGCCCACTGATTCGTCTTCAACATGCATTACTGCATTGTGGAATTCAGGATCAAATTCCTTTCCTACCGCTTCGATTACGCTGACGCCTGCGTCCTCTAAAGCTTTCAGAAATTGTTTTTGTATCTTTTCCATTCCTTCTACGAAAGGGGAATCCTTTTCATGTTCCGGAACGTTTTTCAGCGCTAATTCAAAACTATCTAATACTGGAAGAACTTTTTCTATCATGTCCTTTGCGCCCATATCGTAACGAGCAGTTTTTTCTTTTTCGCTTCGTTTTCTAAAATTATCAAACTCTGCAAAAAGTCTTGCGTACTTGTCGTTAGCTTCTTCTAAGGCTTCTTGCTCTTTGGACTTAAATTCTTTTTTCTCTTCCTTAGCTTTAGCAGTCCACTTAAGATTTCTTTCTTTCTTAGGTTTTGGCTCTGTCGCTTCATCCTTAGATGTTTCTTCTTTTTCCTCTTCAGTTTTTACTTCTTCAGTTTTTACTTCTTCAGTTTCTTTTACTTCTTGTTCTAAATTTTTTTCTGTCACTTTAAAACTCCTCTACTTCTTTTTCTTCTTGCCGTATTTTTTATCTAGATTTCCAGTTACGTCTTTAAGTGCATCTAGAACTTTTTCATAATCCATTCTCTTAGGTCCGATAATACCAATCTTTCCGTATACGCCATCTTCAAATTCATAAGACGCTGTAATTACCGAACAATCTTTCATCGAACTTACTGGCGTTTCTTCTCCTATATATACTTGAATGCCAGTTGAATTTTCGCCGGCTTCTTCAAGTGTGTCAGCAAGCAACTGTGTAAGCATTTCCTTTTCTTCGAAAGTTGAAATAAGTTCGCTTGCTCTATTATTATCTGAAAGCTCTGGGTACTTGAAAATATTTGTAGCACCGCTAGTAAATATTTCAATTCCGTCTGCTGCGCCGATTGCCCCTACAATTGCATTTATTATTTGTGTTACAACCTCGCCATATTCACCAGCTTGATCAGCCATGTTTGCGGCCATATCAAAGTTTATTTGTGAAAGTGTCTTGCCGTTTAATTCATTATTAAAAAGAATATTTAGTTTAAGAACTGTTTCTTGATTTAATTCCTTATCAAGTTTTATCATCTCGTTCTTAACAATGTTTCCTTCTAGAACGGCTGTCACTAAAAGTTTCTTATCATCAATACTTGTGAGCTGAACGAATTTTAATTTATTCTTACCTGCCTGAGGCATAGTAACCATTGAAGTGTAGTTAGTGTTGTTAGCTAAAATCTTTGCCATATCCTTAAGTACTTCTTCAATGCGGTCAACTCTTTTGTCCATGATTTGCTGCATGTTATTTAATGTTTCTTCTTTTTCATGTAGCTCATCTTTTTTTGTTGAAAGCATATCATCAACATATAATCTGTAGCCTTTGTCAGTAGGAATACGTCCTGCTGAAGTGTGAGGTTGGAAGATAAGTCCCATCTCCTCTAAGTCGGCCATCTCATTTCTAATTGTTGCAGAGCTAAGATTTAACTCTGTGTACTTAGAAATTGTTCTAGAACCAACTGGCTCACCAGAGTCTAAGTAATTCTTAATGATTGCCTTAAGTATTATTTTTTTTCTCTCATCTAATTCCATCGGGGTACCTCTCGATTTATAACATTAATGAGTTACTCTTTTTTATTGTTAGCACTCAACTGGGTAGAGTGCTAACATCTGTTGTTATATTACCACTATAACAATATACTGTCAACACCTTAAAAAATTATTTTTTATGTATATTTTGTGAATTATTTGAGCAGATCTGGACGCATTTTTTTAGTCTTCTCTAAAGACTTTGCCCTTCTATATTGCTCTACTTTAGAATGATCTCCAGATAATAAGACATCTGGAACTTTAAGTCCCATAAATTCTTCAGGACGAGTATATTGAGGATACTCTAAGAGTTTTATATTTTCTTTAGAAGCCAGGTCGCCATAAACTGCTGCCCTCGCTTTTTTTGTGAATTCATCTTTTGGGCTTACATCTGAAAAGCTTTCGTCTATTCCGCTTTCTTCATTAGTAAGAACACCTGGGACCATACGGCTTATTGCGTCAACCATAACCATCGCAGGAAGTTCACCACCGGTAAGTACATAATCTCCGATAGAAACTTCTTCAGCCTCTAAGATTTCTAATATGCGTGCATCTACGCCTTCGTAGTGTCCACATAAAATTACAAGGTCTTCCTCGCAACTAAAATGCTTTGCCATGTCTTGGTTAAAACTTTTTCCCGCTGGCGATGTGTAAATAACTTTTATTTTTTCTTTTCCTGATTGCTTTAATATATCTTGGTAACAATCATATATTGGCTGACACGCCATAATCATGCCTGCCCCACCACCATAAGGAGCGTCGTCTACATGACCATGCTTTTCATTCGTATATTTTCTAATATCATAACAATCAAAACTAATAAGGTCTGCCTTAGCAGCCCTTCCTAATATGCTTGTGTTTAAGCCATTTTCTACCATTTCTGGAAAAAGTGTCATGATATGAAAATTCATTAGATAAGCCCTTTCATAACGTGAACTTTTATTTCACTTTTTTCGATATCGACATTTAAGATGCACTGCGGAATTACTGGAAATAAAACTTCTCTTTGCCCGTCGCTTACAACGTATACATCATTAGCTCCCGTTTGCAAAACATCTTTAACTTCACCAAAGCTATTTCCTTCTTCATCGAAAACTTTGCAACCTATTAAGTCAGCGATATAGTATTCGCCTTCCTCAAGGGGTTGCGCATCTTTCCTATCAATAAAAACATCGCAATTGTGAAAAGATGCAATTTCTTCAGGCGCGTTAAAACATTCAAATTTAACGATGGCCAGATTCTTAAAGGACCTGGCCGCCGTAATTTTTGTGTTTATTTCGCCTTTATTTGTTTTAATAATCACATCCTTAACTTCCTTAAAGCGTTCCAAAGAATCCGTAGTTGGATAAACTTTGCATTCTCCTTTAACTCCATGGCTAGATGTGATTACGCCTATTCGCAAAAATTGTTCCATTACTCTACTATATCAACAACAACTTTCTTATCTTTTTTAGTCGCTGCTGTCTTAACAACAGTTCTGATGGACTTTGCGATACGGCCCTTTTTGCCGATTACTTTGCCCATGTCGTCTTTCGCAACATGTAACTCAAGAACGATAGTTCCATCTTCCTCAGTCTTTTCAGTGACAAAAACCTCTTCAGGTGAATCAACGAGAGCCTTAGCGATTACTTCAACTAATTCTTTCATCTTTCACCTTCCTTACTTTGTGATTCCCTCGTTCTTTAATAATCTAGCAACAACTTCAGTTGGTTGTGCACCATTCTTAAGCCATTTTTCAACTGCTTCTTTGTCAAATTTAACCGCAGCTGGTTCAACGTTTGGATCGTATGTTCCAACTTCTTCAATAAAAGCGCCATCACGTGGTGCACGTGAATCTGCAACGATAACTCTGTAGATTGGAGCTTTTTTCTTGCCCATTCTTCTTAATCTAATTTTTACTGCCATATTTTTTCCTCTTTCCCGTGCATCGCACGATTATAATCTTTTATCTGAAAGCCTAAGCTTTACATACATTAAAATAGTCCTTTCATGCCACGGCCCATCATCTTACCAAGTCCTTTATTTCCCATAAGGCCGTTTATACCGCCCATTTGTTTCATTGCTTTTTTAGCATTTTCAAATTGTTTTACAAGGCGATTAACTTCTGCGATATCTACTCCTGCGCCCTTAGCAATTCTATTTTTTCTAGAAACATTCATGAGTTTAGGATTTCTTCTTTCCTTAGGAGTCATTGAATTTATTATTGCTTCTGCTTTTGCCAACTTAGCTTCATCAACGTTTAAGGCTCCGCCACCCATACCAGGCATCATCTTTAGTACTTCTGCTAAACCGCCCATTTGTTTCATTTGTTTCATAGAAGTTAGATAGTCTTCAAAGTTGATGTCATTTTTCTTTAGCCTTCCCATCATGTCTTTGGCTTGGTCCTCATCAACTTCTACATTAGCCTCAGCTTTTTCTATTAAAGAAAGAACATCGCCCATTCCAAGAATTCTATTTGCCATTCTGTCTGGATGGAAAACTTCTAAGTCTGAAAGTTTTTCTCCCATACCTGCAAAAAGAATTGGAACTCCTGTTACGGCTTTTACAGAAAGCGCTGCACCACCTCTAGAATCACCATCTAATTTAGTAAGGATAACTCCGCTAACACCAATTCTTTCATTAAAGCCCTGCGCAATATTAACTGCGTCCTGACCTGTCATAGCATCAACTACAAGTATGGTGTTCGTAACATCAACGTTCGCTTTTATTTCTTCTAACTCAGCCATAAGTTCTTCATCTATTTGAAGACGTCCGGCTGTATCTATGATTACTATATTGTTTGAATTTTCCTTTGCATGTTTCAGAGCTTCTTTAGCTATAAAAGAAGCCTTTTTATCTGTACCCATTTCAAAAACAGGAACACCAACTTTTTCGCCGTTAATTTTTAATTGCTCTATTGCGGCCGGTCTATAGATGTCGCATGCAACAAGCAAAGGTCTTTTTCCTTGTTCTTTTAATTTACCTGCTAACTTAGCAGCTGTTGTAGTTTTACCAGAACCTTGAAGGCCGCACATCATGATAACCGTTTGTGCCATTCCCGGCAAAATATTTAGCTGGGCAGCTTCACTTCCCATAAGACTAGTTAATTCTTCATTAACTATTTTTATTACCATTTGGCCAGGTGTAAGACTAGTCATAACATCCTCGCCAACAGCTCTTTCTTTTACTGCTGCCGTAAATTGCTTAACTATCTTAAAGTTAACGTCAGCCTCTAAAAGCGCCATCTTAACTTCTTTCATTGCTGCATCTACATCAGCTTCAGTTAAGCGGCCCTTTCCGCGTAATGTCTTAAATACACTCTGTAATTTATCACTTAAATTTTCAAATGCCATCTTATAATTCTTCTAAAATTTTAGTCGCTATTTTCTTAGTATTTTCTATATCCTTGCTAGCTTGGATTTGTCCGACCTGCTCTTTAATCTTTATGAACTTATCTACTAGTCCAAGCTTGTTTTCATATTCTTCTAAAGAAGCATTAACTCTTTTTATTATGTCATGTACGCCCTGACGGCTTATTCCAAATTCGTTAGCCATCTCTGCAAGAGAAAGATTATCAAGCGCATAAGCTTCATATATTTCCTTTTGATGCTCCGTTAAAAGATCACCGTAAAAATCATATAATAATGTTTGTTTTACAAAACTTTCCATATGATAATCCTTGCTAAAATTAGGCGTCAAAATGACGCACCTTGAGATTTTACAATATGGGCAAATTACTGTCAAGTATTTTTACTTTACATGGCATAAAATTTTTCGATAAATTTTACTAAAAATATATGTCTGACTCTTTGTATTTTCCTCTCATTGTGATATACTTTTTTATATGGATTTTTAGGTAATTTACCTAAATTTACTAATCTAAAGGAGATGTAAAAATGCGAAGAATTGGAACTATTTCAAGAGGATTGCGTGGTCCTATCGTAAAGGAAGGCGACGACCTTAGGAAGATCGTTGTTGATACTGTTATGGATTGCGTAAACAATGGCGAATTCGAAATCGGTACAAAAGATGTATTAGCTGTTACAGAATCAATCTTGGCTCGTTCCGAAAAAAACTATGCTACTAAAGAGCAACTCGCTAAAGATGTTGAAAATAAACTTGGCGGTGGCACTGTTGGCGTAGTCTTCCCTATCCTTTCACGTAACAGATTTGCTATCTGTTTGAGAGGAATCGCAAAGGGCTGCAAGAAGGTCGTTTTGATGCTTAGTTATCCTAGCGACGAGGTCGGCAATCACCTTCTCGATATTGACCTGCTAGATGAAAAGGGTATTGATCCATATACTACTCTTTTGACACAGGCAGAGTTTGAGGGAATGTTCGGCAAGTCCAAGCATACATTTACCGACGTAGATTATGTTAACTATTACAAAGGTATTATTGAAGAAGAGGGCGCTGAAGCTGAAATTATCTTCTCTAATAACCCTCGTAAGATTGTAGATTATGCAGATAATATTTTATGTGCAGACATCCACACAAGAAAAAGAACCCAACGCCTTATTAAGGCTGCAGGCGGAAAGAATGTCCTTACTATGGCAGACCTTCTAAATGCACCAGTTGATGGTTCTGGATGTAACCCGGATTTTGGTATTTTAGGTTCCAACAAGGCTACCGAAGATACGATTAAACTCTTCCCTATTAATTGTCAGGAATTTGTAGAAGGCGTTCAAGCTGATATCAAAGAAAAAACTGGCAAGACTATCGAAGTTATGGTTTATGGTGATGGAGCTTTCAAAGATCCAGTTGGAAAAATTTGGGAGCTTGCTGACCCAGTTGTATCACCTGGTTTTACGTCAGGACTTAATGGACAGCCAAACGAACTTAAACTTAAATATTTAGCAGATAACCAATTTGCAGATCTTAAAGGCGAAGAACTTAAAGAAGCTATGGTTAAAGCTATTAAAGAAAAGGACGCTAACCTTAAAGGCCAGATGGCTACCCAGGGAACCACTCCTAGACAACTCACAGACCTTCTTGGTTCACTAAGTGATTTGACTAGTGGTTCGGGCGACAAGGGAACTCCTTTCATCTACATCCAAGGTTATTTCGATAACTACACAGACTAAATAAAAGGCTTCCTTGGCGGGAAGCCTTTTTGATATAATTTATTATTATAAACATTCCTCGCTTCCGCAGGACATCTCCTGCAGGAGCGAGGTGCAAAGTAAATGAAATTACCGAGCGCGAGCAGGAAGGCACCATGCGAGCAGGGGGGACCCTTTTACGGGGGGTACCTGCGAAGTATGGGAGATGTCCTGCGGGAGCGAGGTTCAAAGTAAATAAACAGGAGTAATTATGAAGAAGACAAAGATTATATGTACAATTGGTCCATCTAGCTCAAATAGAGAAACACTAATAAAGATGTACGAAGCAGGAATGGATACATGCCGCCTTAACTTTTCACACGGTGACTATGAAGAGCAACAAGAAAAAATGGATACAATAAAAAGTATCCGTGAGGAATTAGGAATCCCTCTTCCTATTATGCTCGACACAAAAGGTCCAGAATACCGTATAGGAGTATTTGAGAACGACACAATTGTAGTAGAAGAAGGTTCTGAATTTACACTTACTTCTGATAACATTCTCGGAAACGAGAAAAAAGTTAGCGTAAGCTATTCTAATTTGATTAATGAACTAGAAGTTGGAATGACAATCTTAGTTAATGACGGCCTAGTTGAACTTCGCGTTGAAAGAATCGAAGGGACCAATGCTGTATGTAAAGTTGTCACAGGTGGAAAACTTTCAAATAAGAAAAGTATGTGCTTCCCTGGAAAAGTTTTTGAGCATGAATTTTTAAGTGAACAAGATAAAAACGATCTTCTTTTCGGAATTCAAAACGATATTGATTTCGTTGCAGCCTCATTTGTTTCTACGGGGGATAACGCAAGAGAACTTAGAGAATTCTTAGATAATAATGGTGGCAAAAATATTTGTCTTATCGCAAAAATAGAAAATAGATCCGGCGTAGAAAATGTTGAAGATATTTTTAACTATGTAGACGGTATTATGGTTGCAAGAGGTGACCTTGGTGTTGAGATTCCTTATAGAGAAGTTCCTTCTGTTCAAAAATCTCTTATACATAAGTGTCACATTATGGGCAAGCGTGTTATCACTGCAACAGAAATGCTTGAATCTATGATTGAAAAACCACGTCCTACTAGAGCGGAAGTTTCTGACGTAGCTAATGCTGTTTATGATGGTTCATCAGCTATTATGCTCTCTGGTGAAACTGCAAATGGAAAATATCCTGTTGAATCAGTTAAAGCTATGGCCACTATCGCCGAATATACAGAAAATCAAATCGATTACATAAAACGATTTAGGGTTACAGAATATCAAATAAAAAATACTTTAGATGCTATTTCCCACTCTACATGTTCAATGGCTATTGATGTAGATGCAAAAGTAATCGTCGTAAATTCTATTACCGGACAAACTGCACGAATGGTAAGCCGTTTTAGATGCCCTGCTCCAATACTAGGAACAACTACTGACAAAAAAATCTTTCGTCAGTTAGCTTTGAGTTGGGGTGTGACGCCTGTATTAAATAAATATTATGATTCTCAAGACTTAATGTTTAAGGAAGGTTTAGAAAGTGCAATAAAAATCTTCGACTTAAAAACTGATGACAAAGTTGTCATGACAGGCGGAAAAAATAATGCTGAACCAGGAAATACAAATACAGTAAGAATCGAGTCCGTTAAATAATAGGACCATCATTTGTATAAATAACAGAATATCCAAAAGCAGCTAAAGCGCTATTAATAACTTTCTTAAAGTTATCTTCAGCTTTTTGGTATACGCCATTAGATTCTGCTTCTTTAAGACCTTCGGCTTCAATCTCTTGGAAAAGATTTTTATATTGACCGAATTCTATTGGATTGAAAAGATTATTTGTTTCATTAAAATTAACACTATCCCAAATAATGTAATTATCATTAACTTTAGCATCTGGAAGTGTAATATAAATTTCTTGTTTGCTATTATTTACATCAACTTGGATTTGGCTGATATCATATCCGACTTTAACAACGCCAGTACATTTAATAGCAATTTTATTT
This sequence comes from Lachnospiraceae bacterium, assembly GCA_045599965.1. Lineage (GTDB taxonomy): Bacteria > Bacillota > Clostridia > Lachnospirales > Lachnospiraceae > RGIG5612. The sequence continues at coordinate 36,893 of JAZRXA010000005.1, forward strand.
GTTGTAAAAGGAACTTTTATTTTCTTTAAGAAATAATCTGTTTCCTCTTCTGATTTTTCAACTTTATAAGTAACTTGATAACTAGAAAATTCTTCTATCTCTTTTAAGGTAGCAGTAATATTATCTACTGTTACTTTTCTCTTTGACATAAATCCAGGCAATTTAAATTGAGAAGATTTCTCTCCGTCAATAACAGTAGCCCCTTTGTTACTTGTATTTGCTTCAAGGAGCATTCCTCCAAAGAAGGCAATAACGATAAGAACTAAAATTAAAATTATTAACTTAAATGTACCTGAATTATCTCTTTTCATACTTTAATTTTAACCTAAAAAGAACTATTTGCAAATGTTTTTTATTCCAATGCATGTCCCGTAGCGCCTTTTTTATCGGCTATTATCATAAGCACAAACGCTATTATAGCTACAATTCCTTCATAAACTCCAAAAGTATACCAAATAGCATCACTTCCAAATATCATTGGAAGGAAAATAACAACTAAGATATTGACTGAAAAACTTCTTAGAATATTTATTGCTAAAGCTTGCTTCGTTCTTGTTGTTGAATAAAGATAAGCTGATATTATTACATTAAACGCTTGCATAATAAATCCCCAAGAGTATTTTGGAAATGCTGATAAAGTCATCGGCATTGTTGCTGCATCAGTTCCGTAAAGAACGCAAATCGGATTTTTAAGAACAATAATTATTACAGTAACAATAATTGAACCAACTGCACTAATAATTATTCCTGCTCTCTTATAAAACTTAAGTTCTGTTTCATTACTCTTTCCGTAGCATTGTCCAAAAAGGGGTTGCAATCCTTCTGCGCATCCAACGAAGATAGCTACAGAAAAGCATGCAACATAGCATATGATTGAATACGCATTAACACCAATTGGGCCAAGCGTTTTAATCATAATAATATTTGTAATGATTGTTGTTAAAGGAACACAAAATTGAGATGTACACTCCGGAAGTCCTCTTAGTGTCATCTTACTTACTAATCTCCAATTTATTTTGAATTTAGTAGGATACATGTTTCCTTTTTTTGAAAGGAAATGCGTAAGTGTTATTAAAAAGCTTATCGCTTGAGAAACGCCTGTTGCGATAGCGGCACCTTTAAGGCCCATATGTAATGGAAAGATTAAAAGCCAGTCTCCAAAAATATTCAATGCCGTACTAACAACAACTGAGATTGTTACTAGACCTGGTACTCCATCGTTTCTTCCAAATCCATTAAGGCATGTACAAAGTCCGCAAGGAACCAAGAATACACCATACCAAAACAAATAATCGCAGGCCATCTTAATAAAAGTATCGTCTGCTCCCATAAGTCTACAAAGTGGCTCAGTAAACAATATAGCTGCAAGGCTAAATATTGCTGAAACAACAGCTGTTAGCGTTGTTGAATGCATAAAAACTTCGTTGGCGCCTTTGTTATCCCCTCTTCCGATTCTAATAGCAGAAATTGTAAGCCCACCTATTGTCGTGAGCATAACAAATGCATTAAAAATCATAATATATGGGAAAACGATATTAACTGCACCAAGTGCATCCGTTCCAACACCTTGTCCAACAAATACACCATCTACAATAGTAAACAAAAATACGCTTAGCATGCTAAGCAGTGATGGCACAACATATTTAACAAGTAATTTACCTCTTTTTTCTCTAGTAATAATTTCTGCGTTATTCATTAACCGAATATATCCTTTTCATTAATACATATCACCAAGTGTTTTATAAATCATATCTTCTTTATCTTTATGTTTAAATCCTGACATTGAGAAGAAAATTTTTGTTATTCGGTTCCCTCCAAGATAATGTACCTTTTCAAGAAAAGTTTCGATATCTGAATGATCCGTTTTTTCATTCCGAAATTTACACTCCGCTGCTAATACCGGGTGTTCCGAATCATATCCAACAATATCTACCTCTATATTCTTAATCTCATTTCCAATCTTTATTGACTGCTGAAAATTTTCCATGCTGGTAACTATTTTTGGAAAGTCCGCTGTTCCAGTATTTCTATATATATACTGTTTACACATTTCCTCAAAGATAGGACCCATATAATCATTCAGGAAAGGTTTTACTTTAGCATAATAATAATTTTCTCCTCTTCCGGCATTTATTAAATTCTGTGCCGGATTTACATATTGGAACCAAAAAGACACCATGTTGTCAGTTAATACATAATAAGCTTTTTTTGCCATTCGTTTTTCAATGATTCCGGATTTTGTCAGAATATTTATCTGGTATGTTATATCATCCATTCCCACCTTTGTTTTTATCTCATTGTACTTTGTATAGCCATTTGCTATCGCGCTGATAATCATATTAAAGGCTTTTGGATTCTGTTTTTCTGCTGTTACAATAATCTTTATCTGTTCCTCAGTAAAATATCCGGAAGATTCATAAAATTGTTCAATAATATTTTCGTCCAGAGATTTTTTTGGATCGAACTGCTCAAGATATTTTGCAATTCCCCCGGTTATCCCGTAAACAATTGCTTGTTCACGGTTGCTATACTTAGGAACAAATTTTGCCGTATCTAAATAATCAAATGGATGAAGATGAATAATCAAATCACTTCTGCCATATAAAGGCGCATTCTCTGAAAGAACATCTTCTCGCATAAAGTGAACCAATGAGCCACAAAGTATTAACAGCATTTTAGTTTCTTTCCAATCATGGTCCACATATTTTTGAATAAGCGAATTCATATATCTGCATTCTTTAGAAAGGTATGGATATTCATCAATGAAAAATACGATTTTCTCTTCTTTAGCAATCGTTGTTATGTAATCAAAAAGCTTCTCAAAACTGTCAAAATGTATATTTCCAGCCATTTCCGGTGCAGTCTCCATAAGGACGGCCTCTGTCATTCTATCTAACAGTTCTGCCTCATTTCTTTCAACTGCAATGAAGGAAATTGACTTACAAGCGTTATCCTTGCAGAATTTATTGATCAATTCTGTTTTTCCGATTCGTCTGCGTCCATACAGAACAACCATCTGGAATTGATCTTTTTCATACCTTTTTTTGAGATCCATTAACTCTCGATTTCTTCCAATAAATACTTTCTCCATTATTATTCCCTCAATGTATCCTTATGCGTTAGGAATGATTAACCGAAATTTATTTCGCCGAAATATATTTCGGTTAATTGTATTATATAATTTCCTGCTCATTTTATCAAATATATTTTTTATTCAGAATACAACAAAAACCAAAGACCTTCGCCTCTGGTTTTATGCCACAGATTGGAATCATCCCGATACCACATTGCTACGGCAGGATATTCATTATTGACCGTCTGTCAGTTACATCAACTCAACCTATAAATTCTAACCCCATCAAAAATCTTTAATAATGTAAGCATTGTGTTCATAGGCTCTACATCTTTATCTTGTTCTTCTTTTGAAAGTTTATGATAGTGCTCATGCGCTTTCTCATAAGTTAGGCCATCTCCAAGTTCTTCTTCTGTGATCATGTCCATATGCAACCTTAAAAGTTCCCTTTCATCTCCAGAAATATTCGGTGCATATTTCCATCCCATATCAATATGTTCTTTAAGCCATCTTTCATGTTCCATCGGACCAATCTTCTTTATGTCCTCAACATCAAAACTTGTTATCTCATCGAAATCTACTGGACGGTCCGTATAGAATCCACCTATTACATTCAAATACTTATCAAATGCTTTTGCTTGATTAATATTTGAAAGTTTATATTCTAATGACATTTCATTAAAAGATTTAATAAAACCATCTGTATGTTCTGTCAAAAACTCCATTTCCTTTCCTGCTGCCTTTGCCTCTTCCCATTCTTTGCTCTTGCTCCATCTTCCATTAAGCACAACTGCAAAATAATACAAATGCAAAAAGCTACTTTCTGAAAGGAATGCTTTCTTTCTTCCTGCTCTTCTTTGATCCCATTTTCCATCTACTGACAAATTAAGAATTTTGGTATCTACGATAGTGTCAATTTCTAATTGGAATGCAGGTTTTTCTCCACCATCAGCTATCATTTTTTTAATAGCGCTGCCTTTATGTTGTTCATTTATATCATAAATGAACAAAGCTTTAACTTTATTATTTTCAAATTCAAAATCACAATCCATAGGATAAAGTTTATTTCTTGAATTTCTTCCATAAGATGTTCTGTCCCAACATTGCATCTCGTCACAAAACATAAGCATATACGCTAATGGATGGAGTTCACACATAAGTGGCTTATTAAGTTTTTCATTATCAAAAAATGCTATACTATATTTATATAAACTATTGTGCAAAATAATTGCAGTTAAAGCATCAATATCTGCCATGTTCATATCTGCTTCCTGATTTTCATATACAGTTTTTAGCACGATATTCGCACTAAAATAAGCATGATCCATAAAGTAATTATATTGTTCTGGATGGGTTGGCTTATTTGCAAGAATCTCCTTCATGCTCTTTTCAGAAAAAATATAAGTATCTGCCAATCTATCACAAAGAGCATAAGCAAAAAATTCATCTGAATTTTCAAAAATAGCATCTCTTGTTCCATATATATTTGCAATTTTTTTCTTTGTAAGCTCACTTAATTTCTTTTCATTATCAAGATTATGATAAGCTACAAATGGTTTTCCCTTGCGATTGTTTTTTGTTGCCTCAAAATATGATGCAACCTGTTCAAACGGAAGTTCAAACGGATAACCCATATCATGAAATAGCGATGTTATACCCCAATATTTTAAGAAATGATGTGCTGCCTTTTTTGAATCTCTTAAGTTATAAAAATCAGAATATATAAGCCTATAATTTTCGTTGCTTTCATATATTGCAAGTCCAAGTGCAAAAACATAAACAGAGTGTGAATAATGATCTCTATGTTTCATTACAACATTACTTGTATTTTCCTCATATTCAGAAAGCATTTCAATCATTGTACTAGTCTTATCATATTCTGTAATAAACATTTCTATAAAACAAAAATAAACATCAAAAGCGTCTTTAGCTGCTCCTGAATCTAAAAATCTTTCAAGAGCTAACTCCAAACATCTTCTATCGTTATCCATTTGCATATTATATGGGATTTGATTAAGCTTAAGACTCTTTCCTAAGAAAGTGCCCATCTCTTTTTCTTTATTTGAAATTTCCTCGTTATATCCAAGGCCTTGACATGTCTCATGTAAAAAATTGCAAACTGTTTCTTTTAGATTCATTTTATTTCCTCTGCATTCTTATATAAATTTTTTATAAATTACTTTTTCCTGCTATGTATTAATTACTAATATTTAATATAAATAACTCTAAACTTTACATTCTCTGGCACCTTAATAGGAAACATATCTTTTGAAATCTTTACTGTTTCTAATTTCGGGCAGTTTCTTAAAATTCCCAAATCGCTGATATCTCCACGATGAATTGTAATCTCTTGCAGATTAGGAAGATAAGCAAAATATTTCAATGTAGAATCTGTAACATAATCAAAATCTACTGATTCATTTTGAACACGTGTTAAATCAAGATATGTTGGTTCATGTTCTAAATTTTCAAACCCAAAATTATTGAAAATATTATCCCTAGCTTCATCATTCTCAAAAGTTAACTTTTCACCAAGTTCTTTTTGGTCAGTTTGCATAATTACTGCATCGGCAATAAGACTATCAAAATCATCTAATCCTTCAGTTTTTTCTTTAATAACCTGGCTTTCTTTTTTTACACTGTTTTGTGTATTTAATCCTGGCAGGAAATTATCAAACCATCCCGATTTAAGTCCTATTAGCCCTACTATAACCACTAATACTAAAAAAGCCGCAATAGCTAGTAACGCATTCCATAATGCTCCATATTTATTTCTTACAATCTGTCTTTCATATCCGCTTCCATCGCCAATAAAGTTTTCAGGAATTAATTCTATTAATTCTTTCTCACCTTCAACAACCAAGCAACTTCCATCTTCTACCTTCTTATCTAGAAGTATTTGATTTTGTGTTCCTAACTTATATTCAATAAGTATTTTATCGCTTGATGCCGCACGGCTTACTTCATTTTGGCAATTTGGAGAATCCAGTGAATTTTGTGAAACGAATATGATAACTGCTGCCGCTCCATTTAAATGGTCCGCAATATTTTGAGGCCATTCGCTACCCGGCGCAATTCCTTCGTCATACCATACTCTGTACTTTTGTTCATAAAGTTGTTCAATAATCGGAAGCACAATTTCAGAATCTTTATGCGCGTAACTTACAAATATATATTCTTTTTTTCCTTCATAAGCCGGTACCATAAACTTGCTCCTTACTTCACGATTTCAAACTCTATCTGCCCTAGGCTATCCGGGATTAAATTTATTAAATTCTGTCCTATTTTTACTGTGTGCAAATTTGGGCATCCTTGTAATTGGTCAATTCTTCTTAGATTATTACAGTCAGTAATATTTAAAACCTCTATATCTACTTTTTGAATACCTTCAAGCGAATTAATTTCGCTCTCGGTAAAATCCAATTCCTTTACTTTTTTCCCTTCTAAAACTTTGATTGCTTCTTCTGCATATTTTGAAACATTTAAGTAATCGCTGCCATCAGCATCCCTAAACATATATTCTGCAGAATTATAATATTGTATCCTGTTTCTAATTATTGCATTTGCTCCAAGGCCAAATCCAATTATCACTACAACAATAACGGCAGCAAGAATAAGTTGCTTAGTTTTGTTCACGTTTATTTTTACAGGTGTTGCTCCTAAAACATCCTGGGTAATAACTTCCAGTTCTTCAAGCTTACTTTCTAATTCCTTATAATCGTTATATTCAATTACAGGAATATTCGCCAATTGCATATCAAGACCATGTGTAAAATCTTCGTTATCCAGTCTAATACAAACAATATGCTTCTTTTGTTCAAGCGCAAAGTTAATATTATTTCTAAACTCAAGACTATCACATGCTTTTTTCGACATGAAGAATAATACTGTCTCTGACTGCTTTATTGCCTTGGCTATTGTTTCCGGATTTTCTGAATCTTTGTTTCCTTGTATGTCAAAGAAAAGCTTTATTCCGACCCCGGCCATTTTTTCAGCAAATATCGTCGCCTTTGTTGAATCTGCTTTAACGCAGCGTGCAAAGACAAAATCTTCATTTCCTATATAATTTTCATAACTAAACTTTTTTTCAATCATCTATGTACCTTATTTCGAATGGTGCTCCATTCAATTGGCTTTCTGCAAGATATCTTTGGCTTTCATAAACTTCTAAATATTTCAAACTTTTCAATTTAAGACATGGTGTCAGATCAGTTAAATTATTACATCCTTTTAACACCAATGTTTCAATCCCTTCAAAGTGCTCTATTCCTTCTAATGATATCAAAGACTCTGCATGGCATACATCAAGTCTTCTTTTAACCGTTAACCAGGAAAGATCTTCAAGGGTAGTAATATTTATGCCTGCTGAATTAACCTCGTCAAGTATAGTTCCCTCTAAATATGGTCTAAGTTCTTCAACCTTTGCATTATCTATACTTAAACGTCCTAAAAAATTAATATCCTTAAGAAATGAATAATCTTTTATCCTATCATTTCCGTATGTCCTGTGAACATCTATTGTATCCATGTCATCATGTACTCCAAGATACGGCATAGATGTAATATATGTCCCTTCTGCATAAATTACATTTAATCCACGTATTGTATCTGTACCAGGGATTTCTGATACTGGAGTAAAACTAAAGCAAAGAATATCTAAATTCGGAAGACTTTGAATAGGCGATAGGTCATTGATATCCGTATAATTTACCGATAATTCCCATAAATTTTCTAACCTCTCAAGTCCTTCTAAAGATCGTATTGGATTATTTTCAACAACAATTCTTTCAAGACGAGGGCAATCTCTTAGCGGTGATAAATCTGTAATATTATTTCCGCAAATACGGATTACTTTTAAGTTTTTCAGTTTTGCAAGACATGAAAGATCCGATATGTCTCCTCTTTGCGTAACTCCTGATTCAGGGTCTTTATCTTTGTATTTCACCTCGTATGCTATCGTTCCGTCCGACATGGTTTGGGATATCCCAACATCGTCAACATTCGTAAATACATTTGTCCCGATAATATTAATATCTGTTATAGAATCTAGTTCTTGCTGGGTTAGTCCTTTCAATCCAAATGTTTCCATTTCTGATGATAACTGCTGGGCTGGAACAATCAAAAGTGGATAAACAACCGCTACAAAAATCAAAATAGCCGCTGCAATTGGAATAAAAACTGCCGCAAGAGATGTGTTTCTTTTAAACCTTTTTTGTTGCGGAGTTACTTTCATATCTCTAAATATTGCGGATTCTTTTAATCTTGTATTAAACTCTTCTTCTGATGAAAAATTCTTTAAGAACATTGCCTGTGCACTATCAAGTTGCATATGTCCCCATGAATCCATTGAAATATCTTCAAGATATATTGTAAGAATATTTTTATTATGTTTTACTGCTTCATCAACAATTTTTCTAAAGTCTGCATTATCAAAAAACTTTTGAGTAACAAAAAGAATTACTGCGCATGCTCCTTCTATTCTTTTCATTTCTCGTTTATCAATCTTTTCTCCATGCCAGAATAAAACCTCTTCACTTGATAATAATTCAAGCTTCGGAAGTGCCTTCTCTTCGCATTCCTTTGCAAAAGATACATAAATATACGGTTTGTTATTTCCTGAATAATATTTCATAATCTTTTCAAATTAAAAATCCAAAGTTAACATATTGTTTTTCATATAAGAATACCAATTGCCATTTTCAAGAATCTCTTCCCTAGCTGTATTTTCAATAATTTCCTTAGTCAATGGCTCAACCTCAATTTTGCTAATTACATCACTATACAATTTGGCCATCTCAACATGATCTGAAATTTTTCTTTCAAGATTTTGTTTTCCATAATAGCTTGCTAAGAAAAGTGAAATCGCACTCAAAAGACCAACTACAATCAAAACATAACCTTTTAAAGTAATTGTCCCTATAAAATTGTGCACATCAATGCTAGGGATAAATTCAATTAAGCAAGCAATAACAACTATAACAATAACCGCAATTTTTACAGCATTTGATATTCTATTATTTACCTTTAATTTCCTTCTTGTTTTCTTTTCCGCATCAGTATGGTAATTATATTGTTCCAAAAGCCATTTGTTCTTAAGTTCTTCAAAAGAAAATATTTTTGTATTATGTGCTGAATTCTCAATTATTTCCCATATCCATTCAGTATCATCACGCATCGTGTATGAAAAATATTCCGCAACATTTTTTTCTATTCCAGCAGAGAAAAAAACATTTTGAACTCTTATTACTTCTGCAAGTAATCTGTAGTTTATATATTTTGTATGAAACTGTTTCTTTTTTGCATAATAAAGTATCAAACCACCAGCAATCATAAGTAAAGCATAAATAAAAATCATCACCACTAAATCAAGTTCATCATAAAACAAGAATGCCGCTACCATAGCCATTCCTATTGATGCCAATAGTCTTAGACAATTAATATATGATTTTTGATTATTTAATGAAAGTTGATCAGCTTCTTTTCCAATATCAGCTAAAAATCTTCCAGAAACAATAAGTTCGTTCATATAATCATTTTTATATTTTTCAATGAATCTTAAATGATACTCTCATTATATTTGAGTCAAATTAATTCTACTATAAAAAAGTAATACTTGACAATTAAAATATAACGAATCAATAAGTGCATTTTAAATAAAAAAAGTCCATCCCATAAGGATGGACTTTGATTTGCTTTTGTCTCTGACTAACGTTTTGAGAACTGTGGTGCACGACGAGCGCCTTTTAAGCCATACTTCTTTCTTTCTTTCATACGAGGATCTCTTGTTAAGTATCCTTCTTTCTTCAATGCATCATGATTATCTGAATCTGCTTGAAGAAGAGCTCTTGCGATGCCGTGACGGATTGCGCCAGCTTGTCCTGTGAATCCACCACCACGTACTGTTACAGTAATGTCATATTTGTCTGTTGCATTAACTGCTTCAAGAGGCTGACGAACGATTACTTTAAGTGTTTCAAGTCCAAAGTATTCGTCGATTGGTCTTTTGTTAATTGTGATATTTCCTTTGCCAGGCTCAACATATACTCTAGCTATGCTTTTTTTACGTCTACCTGTTCCATAAAATTTATTTGCCAATGTTATTTCCTCCCTTCAATTAAAGCTCAATGCTTTCAGGCTTTTGTGCCTGATGTGGATGCTCAGGTCCTGCATAAACGAATAATTTCTTAATCATCTTACGTCCAAGAGGTCCTTTTGGAAGCATACCTTTAACTGCGAGTTCAATAACTTTTTCAGGTTTCTTATCAAGCATAGTCTTAAGATCTGTCTCTTTCATGCCGCCAACATAAGCTGAATGATGATAATAAATTTTTTGATCTAACTTTTTACCTGTTACCTGAATTTTTTCAGCATTGACGATTATTACGAAATCGCCTGTGTCTTCATGAGGTGTGTAGATTGGCTTATTTTTGCCTCTCAACATCTTAGCAACCTCGCTTGAGAGACGGCCAAGTGTTTTTCCTGTAGCATCGATAACATACCATTTTCTCTCGACTTGCTCAGGATTAGCCATAAATGTTTTCATCGATTTTCCTCCTAAATGTTTTCTATTTGGCTA
>JAZRXA010000006.1:0-31872 GCA_045599965.1 Lachnospiraceae bacterium
TCAGGATCGAACATCCACTCTGTTAATTCTGAACGGAATACTGTTGGGCAAATAGCGTTAACGTTAATTCCGTATTGAGCTGAAAGATCACATGCCATAGAAGCAACCATCATATCAGCGCCACCTTTAGATGTACAATATCCTGTATAACCTGCCATACCTCTTTTTGATCTTTGGCTAGTAACAACAACGATTTTTCCGCCTTGGCCAGATTCAACTTTTTGGCCTTCTGGAAGTTGAGCAACCATTTGCATAGCAACATATTTAAGAACAATATAAACGCTCTTGCAGTCAGCATCCATAATGTATTGCCAATCAGCAACGCTTTGCTCTAAGATATTTTGTGGTTTGTTGAAGCCGTGAGCGATAGCAAGAATATCGATTCTGCCATATTTTGCAACAACATCAGCAACTAATTTAGTAACGTCTTCTTCTTTAGCTGGATCAGCTACGAAAATTTCGCAGTCAATACCTTCAGCCTTAAATTCGTCAGCTAATTCTTGTAATTTAGCTTGATTACGTCCTGTCATAGCTACTTTTGCGCCTTGATATCCATAAGTTTTAGCTGCAACTTTTCCAAGAGCTCCAGTTGCACCTGTAACTAAAGCTACTTTACCTTTTACTGAGAACATGTTCTCAACAAAATTTTTGTCTAAATTTACCATTTAATTTCTCCTCCTTAGAAAAAATAGTGCATAATTTACTAAAATAATAATACTCTTTTTATATCAAAAATTCAATCCATATTTACTCTTTAATCGGTCCAAAATTGCAAAAAATGGCTTTAAAAGTATAAATACTGTTACGGCTCCAGTAAGACCATTTGTGATATTCATAGGAAAACCAGCAATATAAAAAGTAAATGCACTTCTAAGGTTAATACTAGATGAAAGCCAAAGCAGCGAATTAGTATCTAAAATTACCGTGCTAAGTACAAAAACAAGGAAAAAAGTGATAATAGATGTCCTAATAATATGTTTTCTACTAAATATCTTAGATTTAGCTAAAAAGCCCGCTATTAAACCAATCATTCCATAACAAAACATCTGCCAAGGTGTCCAAGCCCCCTGGCCGAAAATAAAATTACTAATAAGCATCGAAAGAGCTCCGCACATAAATCCAGCCTGAGGTCCAAAACTCATAGCGATTAGAATAATTATTCCACTCATAGGCTTAAATGAAGGAATCCAAAAGAATGCCACTCTACTTATAACTACTATCGCGATCAAGACTGCCATAGTTGCTAAATATCTAGCATCTGGTTTTTTATTTTCAAAACTAACAAAAAAAGGCACCATAACCAAAATAACAATTATGATGCTCGCAATATAATAATTTCTATCACCTAAAATATAGCTTACAATTAAAGTTGCTGGGATTAAAAGAACAGCAACAATAAGACTTACTATTAAAGGCAATCTGCTTTTTTTAGGCGTACTATTTTTCATTATTTCTTTTTCCACATCTTAAAGTTAGCAAGACAAACTTGAATAACATCTTCGGTAGTAATTGCTTCCTTAAATACATGTCTCGCCATCCTGTTAGCTGCTGTTGTATAAAAACTATTTTGCGCAAAGAATTTATTAGGAACATTAGATGTAACAACATTGCCATCAAAGAACATTCCAACTATGTCTGCATACTTCGCACAAAATTCCACATCATGAGAAACCATCAAAATAGTGGTTCCATTATCTTTTAATTGCTTTAAGATTTTCGCAAACGAAAGCTTAAAGAAGTTATCAATACCTTTTGTAGGCTCATCTAAAATTAAAATCTTAGGTTTAGTAAGTAAAACTTTAGCAAGAGCTACTCTTTGTTGCTCGCCGCCAGAAAGATCATAAGGATGAGAAAGCATAAGATGAGAAATATCGCAAAGCGTAGCAACTTCTTCTACCTCTTTAGGAATCGGAACGTTTTCAAATCCTTCTTTTTCTTCTTCCTTACCTAATGCAGAAGAAACTTTTACTCCGAGCATCTCTTCTAGGTCTTCGCGAACTGTCATCTTTACAAATAAACTTTTTGGATCTTGTGGAAGCATAGCAATGTTTTCCTTAAAAAGTTCAGCCGCTTTGTAACTATTAAGCTTCTTTCCATTAATTAAAACTTGGCCCTTATAAGGTTTTAATATTCCGCAAAGAACTTTAAGTGTCGTACTCTTTCCAGTTCCGTTTCCACCTACAATAGCAAAAATATTTCCTTTAGGAACCTTTAGAGAAGTTCCTTTTAAAACATCTGGTAAATTCTTATCATATCTAAACCAAATATCTTTAAGTTCGATAGCAATATCTTCGTTATTTTCAGAAAGCAAATTAAAAGGTGGGCTGTCAATAAAGGTGTTTTCTTTATTAAAAATTTCGCTAAGGAAATTCCTTCCCTCTCTAACTGTAAGAGGTGAAACATTAAAATTATTTTCTGGCAAAGTTTTATCCAATTGGTCTTTAATTCCATAGAATATTTGCACCGGTGTTGGCATAGCAGCAAACATATCATCATCTTTTTCTTTTAATAAAGCACCCACTTTATTAGGAGTATCAACACAAACAATCTTTCCTTTATCCATAACAACAACTCTGTCCGAAGCATGAAAGATATCTTCTAAGCGGTGCTCCGTAATAATAATTGTTGTACCAAGTTCTAAATTAATTTTTCTAACAGTATTTAAAAAGTCTGAAGCTGCAATAGGATCTAGTTGGCTTGTAGGCTCATCAAGAATAAGAATTTGCGGTTGCATAGCCATAATAGAAGCTAAATTAAGAAGTTGTTTTTGGCCACCGGAAAGTTCGCTTACGTCTTTATTAAACCAACTTTGAATTCCAAAATAGCTGGCCATTTCAGCTACTCTTGTACGCATAACTCTAGGGTCCGTTCCTAAGTTTTCAAGTCCAAAACTAAGTTCATGCCAAACCTTGTCTGTAACTATTTGGCTGTCCGGATCTTGCATAACATATCCTATAACAGAGCTTTGAGTTTTAAGGTCAATGTCCTCAATTAAAACGCCATCTAAATAAACTCCGCCTTCTTTTTTTCCATTCGGCGTAAGTGCAGTTTTTAACTGATTAAGAAGTGTACTTTTTCCCGAGCCACTTCTTCCGCAAAGTGTAATATACTCACCCTGGTAAATCTTAAGCGATATAGAATCTAATGCTAGTCTCTCTTTATTAGGATAAGAAAAACTTAAATCTTTGATCTCAATATCTGCCATCTAATAATCTCCTTAATATCAATAAGTAAAGGTATGCAAAGAAAGATTGCATACGCAATAATTCCTATAAGCATATACCAATCTCCAAACCATGTTAGTTTCATAGTTGGAGTATATTCTGCATAAGTACCTCCTGATGCAGCACAAAAAATTGTTCCAGCAATAAGTAATACAAATATAATTAGCAAAATAATATTGCTAGCGCCAAATTTATATTCGGCAAAACTAGTACGCTTTTTAGCTGCTCCATATCCTCTAGCCTTCATAGAATCAGCTGTAATAATTCCGCCTTCTAAAGACCAGCTCGTAAGAGTTGATAAAACAACTGTACCATTTCGAATTTTTTCTCTTGTTGAAGATGAAGAATCTCCTGCCATTCCTATACATGCCCTGGCAGAAGATATTTGCTTTGTTCTTCTTATAAGATTAGGAATTAATCTAAGAATCATAGAAAGAACTAACGAAACGGAAGGAATTAATCCACCAAAAATATAAATGAATTTATCGCTAGTCATAATTGCATTATAGCAAGCAAACCAAGAAAAGATGGATGCGGCCATGCCGCCTAATGCAACACCATAGATTAAAGCCTCTAATGTATAAGGTGTTGTTATAAAAACCCTAAAAAGAACCGTGTCTCCAGATGGATTAAAAAATGGATTAATAAAAGTAATAACTAAAAATACAATTAATATCCAAATAAGATCCTTAAAAGCTTTTCTTTTTTTAACAATAAAAAGGTAAACTAAAGATGCAAGTAAATTAACAATGACAAAAACAGGATGCAAAAAACACATGCCCATAATTATTGCACCTAAAAAGAAAACAATATTTGTAATTGGATGATAAGTTGAAAACTCGTCGCAAAAACGACCGGTATTCATTTCCATAAATTAGTTATAATCTTTTAACAATGAACTATGAATCCAACCATAGCCATCATAATAATGACAGTAAATCCATTCGCCCTTAACTCCAATAGCCATCATTACTATATTAGAATTATATGAGCAAATAACCTTATATTCTTTGCCTGGACCAGCACGCATAACAATTCCATCAGAAACAGTAATCATACTTTTTTCTTCAGGGAAATATGTATCTGGCTCTAAGTTAGGATCCTTTATTAAACGGTTGTAGCCTGATGAGCCATAAGTATACATTGTCCAATAATCTTTGCCATCAATATTTGCAATGTCAAAAACTCCATAATAATCTTGATTATATGTTCCACCATCTCTACCGGTTTCGCTAGGATCATTATGGATACGATTCATCTGTACATAATAATATAGACCATCCTCAGTAGCTTCTTTTACAAGTGTTGTGCTGTAATACCAAACTGCTCCATTTTCATCTTTTTCATAAGACTTAGTAAATACACCATTGCTACAATCAGGACAGTTCTTAATAAAATTATCAACAATTTTTTCATCAGCATGAAAAATATTGACTGCAACCCACTTAAACGAAACAGCGCTTAGCGAAACGCTAGTTCCGTTATCAGTTGGTTGCTCAACAGGATATAGTGAATAATCAACACAAGCTTTTGGACCATACATTGCTGATAAAAGAGTTTTTACACTATTTTCATCTCTATAGTCATAGCTCATGCTTCCAACACCAGTTCCATCATTGAATGTATCAAAAGCATCTCTAAAAGCGTGCCTAAAATCATCATCAGCGGCTACTTCCATAAGAACATTAACCGGATCATGTGTTTTAGGTTCTTCTACTACTTCTTCTTTTTTCTCTTCTACTTTTTCTTCTTTCTTGCAAGCATTTAATAAGCAAAGAGATAAAACACACATTAAAACAATAGCTAATAGTTTTTTAATTTTTATCATTTTGTTCACCCTTCTTGTATATTAATTCTGGGTTTATTATATAACAAAAATCAAAACTACTGTTAAAATAGTTTAATTAGAATGCCATTGTATAAAATTCATAAATGCTTCCATCTTTAAGATCAACGCCGTCTGCACCAACCATGCTATCTTCGCCATCAACCTTAAACATCCAATATATTCCGTTTGTGCCATCTTTTGCACCATTTATTGCTGTTATTGTTGTTCCAAATTCATTAACTTCATATTCAAATTTATTAGAGCCTTGAATAAATTCGCCTAATGTTTTAGCTGATGTTTCAACAACCTCTTCCTCATTACAATTTGGCTCAATTAAATCATTTGCAATTTTAATTGTAATAGAAATAGTATCTTTAGATTCAGTATTTTGGGTTTTATCATCACCTGTTCCAACTGATGAGCTACCACAGCCAGTTAAAATAAATGCAGCTATAATAGCAATTGATAGTACTACATAAGTAATTTTTTTCTTCATAATATTCCTCCTAATTTTAAGAAAAACAAAAAGCTGCACACCATATGGTATGCAGCTCCGTTTTCGCTACTTTGATAACTTGTCATGCTGATTCCTCGCAACAAAACAATATGGCTTTGTAAGCATGTCTCCTGACTTACGTATCATCATTTTATTCAACCTTCTCAAATTAAAATTCAATGGTTGTCTATATTAATAGACTTTGAATAAAACTACTCGCTTACAGTGGCGGGTCCGCTCCGGATTCTCACCGGATTCCATCTTAGCTTTAAAATTAATTCAAAGAACTTACTAACCTATTTAATTATCAATATCATCACTATAAATACTTCTTTAAATATATGCAAGCCATTTATTTATTTAAAAAAAATAATTTATAAAACAATTAAAAAAATTACCAAACAACTTACTATCAAAAATAGATTCAACTAAACAATTTGCCTAGCTCTTTTGGGCGGTGGATTGGTGGATGATCAAAGATAATCCACCAAACACACCGCCTCTACTACTATCTCCCATTGCGTCGCCTTTGGCGCCGCTTCGCTGGCTACGCCAGCTCCATATATTAATCCAAAATAAAATGTTTTGATAAAATTACCGAAAAAGGCACCATTGGTACCCGAAACTATATATTTTTTAAGCAAATCCATTAAATTTATTCATTATGAGAACTTGTTGGAAAAGTATAGAAAGTAAAAACCTTGATTTTTCAAGGTTTTTAAGCTTTTGTAAAATACATCAAAATTTTTTACAACGCTTATTGGGTACCAATGGCCCCTTTTTCGGTAAAAATATTTTTTAAAAATTTTTTGTATGGTTTTTTGTGTAAATAGAACTTCAAAAGTTATTTTTATATATGGAGCTGGCGTAGCCAGCGAAGCGGCGCCGGCAGGCGACGCAATGGGAGATAGTAGCAGAGGCGGTGTGTTTGGTGGATTATCTTTGATTATCCACCAATCCACCGCCCAAAAGAGCTCGGCAAAATGCAATTTTTAAAGGTTAATCGGTGGCAAAATGGATAAAGTGATAGATACTAAAATAGTAAGAAAATGAGTTGACAAAGGAAAAATGTGGTATAATTACTAATTAAAATATTAACGTTTATAAGGAGCGTTTATATGAAGATTATTATTGCCGGAAGCGGTAAAGTCGGAACAACTTTGATAGATACTTTGGCGAAAGAAAATCACGATATTACAGTGATTGATATTGACGAGCAAAGAATTCAAAGTGTTTCAGATAAATATGATGTTATGGCTATTGTTGGCGATGCTAAATCAGCAACGCTGCTTAAGGAGGCTGATGCTAGTAAGTCAGACCTTTTAATTGCGGTTACGGATAATGACGAGGAAAACCTTACTGTTTGCCTTATAGCTAAAAACCTTGGCGTTAAGAATACAATAGCAAGAGTTAGAAATCCTATTTATGCAGAAAGCATAAAACTTATTCAAAACTCATTAGGTCTTTCTATGGCTATTAATCCTGAATTAGAAGCCGCAAATGAAATCTTAAGAACACTTAGATTTAAGTCAGCAGAGCAAGTAGAGACTTTTGCAAAGAGCAGGATGGAAATTCTTACATGTTTCGTACAAGAAGGCACACCTATTTGCAATGTAAGAATAAAAGATTTATATAGCAAGATTAAGGCTAATGTTTTTATTTGTGCACTAAAACGTGACAATGAAGTTATTATCCCTAATGGTGATTTTGAAATCCAAGCTGGCGACACATTATCTTTTGTAGCTACCGCTAAAGAAGCAAGAGGTTTCTTTAAGAAGATGGGATATGACACAGGAAAGGTTAAAAATCTTGCTATTATTGGTGGAGGAAAGCTAGGATATAACCTTGCTAAGAAAGCGGTAGATACAGGTATTCCTGTTAAGCTTATTGATAATGATAAAGATAGGTGCAAAGAACTTAATGAGCTTCTTCCTTCAGCAGAAATTGTATATGGAAGCGGAAATGATACAAGCCTTTTAGAGGAAGAAGAAATCTTTAATTATTCTGCAGTTGCAGTACTTACAGACGATGACGCAGAAAATACGTTGATTGCTATGTACTTAAATAAGCATGCTAATAATTCAAAGATTATTATCAAGATTAAACGCAGTGACTTTGAAGACTTAATTTATGGATTAGAATTGGGTAGCGTATTTAATCCAAAGTATATTACGGCTGATCATATTATTAGATACGTTCGTGCTATGAATAATGTATTAAATGATGAAGTTCAATCACTTTGTCATGTTATTGATAATAAAGTTGAAGTTCTTGAATTTAGAATCGGCGAAGAAGCTAAATGTACAGGAAAAGAATTAAGAGAACTTAAATTAAGAAAAGACCTTTTGATTGCGGCTATTTATAGAAAGGGAGTAGGCTTTACCCCTCATGGCGAGGACACAATCGAAAAAGGCGATACGGTATTAGTTATTACAACTCACAAAGGAATTAGTAAGTTAGCAGATATTTTTGAATAGTTATGAACGGCAAACTTATTGTTAAAATAATGGGATTAATATTGACGATTGAAGCAGCCTTTATGGTACTGCCATTAATTATTTCGCTTTGCGAAAGCGATGGCGATTGGAAATATTTTCTCATTACAATGGCAGGATGCTTGGTAATAGGCATTCCATTGCTTTTAATAAAAAATGTTAAGACTAATCTTTATGCAAAAGATGGGTTCATTATAGTTGCGCTTTCTTGGATTTTACTTAGTCTTGTTGGCGCAGTTCCTTTTACTATTTCTGGAACAATACCAAATTATTTAGATGCAGTTTTTGAAGCAGTTTCAGGTTTTACAACAACAGGTGTTACGATTATGCCGGATGTTGAAATTGCTACTTTATCTATGCTGTTTTGGCGAAGCATGACACACTGGATTGGAGGTATGGGCGTCTTAGTATTTATGCTTGCCCTTACACCAGTTGCGGGCGGAGCTTCTATGCATATTTTAAGGGCAGAGTCTCCTGGACCTACAACAGAAAAGGTTCTTCCAAAAATTTCTGAAACAGCAAAATATTTATATGCTTCATATTTTATTTTGACAGTTGTTCAGACAATAATTCTTGTAATTACAGGTCTATCTTTACCACATGCGCTGATTATCGCATTTGGTACGATGGCTACGGGTGGATTTACATTTCTTAATACGGGTCTAGCAACTTTTACGATGGCTCAACTTATAGTTATCATTGTTTTTATGATACTTGCAGGTATGAACTTTAGTTTATTCTTCTTAATGGTTACAGGAAAAATTAAGAAGGCCTTTAAGGACATTGAACTTAGATGGTACTTAATTACTATGGCAGCTGTGTTCGTGCTTGTCTTCTTAAATGTTTATATCGAAGCTGGACAAATAGGAACTTTTGGAAATACGGTAGTTCAAACATTGTTTGCAACGGCATCAGCGATGACATCAACAGGTTTTTCAGCATATAGTTATGGGGCTTGGCCATGGTTTGCAAAAGGCTTACTAGTTCTTGTAATGTTTATTGGTGGATGTTCCGGAAGTACTGCAGGTGGTATTAAGGTTTCTAGATTTGTTGTAATGTTTAAGTCTGTTAAGAAATATCTTAAAGAAAAAACACATCCTAGAAGTGTTAATTCCATTTCATACAACGGCAAACTTATTAATGATGAAGCTGTAGCTGGAATTTTGGTTTACTTCGGAATATTTATCATTATATTTGTTGGATCTATGATTATTGTTTCATTAGAACATGGAATGGATTTAAGTACATCGCTTACTAGTGTAGCAACAACTCTTAACAACAACGGAATTGAGTTTAAAAGTCCTGGTATTGAAGGATTTTACACATATCATTGGTGGACTAAAGTTGTCTATATTATAGACATGCTATTTGGTCGTCTTGAAATATTCCCAATTGTAATATTTATCACGACATTATTTTCTCCAATTGGAACTCTTGGTAAGAAAATCAAAAATAGGTTAGGGTAAGTATATGGATAAATATACAGTTACCGGGATGAGTTGTGCCGCATGTGCACAAAGAGTTGAAAAAGCGGTAAATAATTTACCAAATGTTTCTTTTTGTAGCGTAAATCTTTTAACAAATTCTATGAATGTTGAAGGAGGGGCTACTTCTAAAGAAGTTATTGCCGCGGTAGAAAAAGCTGGGTATGGTGCGGCTCTTCAAGATGAACTTATTTTAGATACAGATATAAAACCTATAGTTAGGCGTCTTATATTTTCAGCAATCCTAACAATTATTTTAATGTATTTTACGATGGGCGGACCGATGCTTTCTTTACCTACGCCTATTTTTTTGAATCCAGAATATCTAGCA
Organism: Lachnospiraceae bacterium; assembly: GCA_045599965.1. Classification (GTDB taxonomy): domain Bacteria; phylum Bacillota; class Clostridia; order Lachnospirales; family Lachnospiraceae; genus RGIG5612. Next base: position 9,859 of record JAZRXA010000006.1, read on the forward strand.
GGATGTTTAAATCTAGGAATTTTAGGCGCGGTAATAGCCCTTGCAGTAATAATTATCAATAGAAAATTTTTCATAAACGGATTTAAGGGATTTATACATCTTTCTTTTAATATGGATACGCTTGTTGCCTTAGGAAGTGGAGTCTCTTATCTTTATAGTCTTGTAATTTTAATCATTAACTTTATTAATCCGGATAACTTTAATAGACCACAGTTTTACTTTGAATCAGCAGCTATGATTCTTACACTTATTACTGTTGGCAAACTTTTAGAGGCAGTTTCTAAAGGAAAGACGACGAACGCAATTAAATCATTAATTGAGATGTCGCCTAAAGAAGCAATTGTAATAAGAGATGAAAAAGAAACCAAAATATTAGCTAGTGAATTAAAAGTAGATGATATATTTGTTGTTGATGCTGGAATGAGCATTCCGGTAGATGGAGTTATTATTAAAGGCTTTGCAAAAATGGATGAAAGCGCACTTACAGGTGAGAGCGAGCTTGTAAAAAAATGCGAAGGCGACGAAGTTGCAACGGCTACAATAAATATGGGCGAGAAAATTATTTGCAAGGCAACAAAGGTTGGAAATGATACAACGCTGGCGCAAATTATTAAGACGGTTGCGGATGCATCGGCTTCTAAAGCACCAATTGCAAGAGTTGCAGATAAGGTTGCGAAAGTTTTTGTTCCAATAGTTATGGGCATTGCTTTAATTACTTTTATTGTATGGCTAATAGTTGGATCTACTTCAAATATTGTTATAGAAAGTTCTTCAAGCGTCTTTGCTTTTGCACTTTCTAGAGCGATTTCAGTTTTGGTTATAAGCTGTCCATGCGCACTAGGACTTGCAACACCAGTAGCAATTATGGTTGGAACTGGAGTAGGATCTAAAAAAGGAATACTTTTTAAGAGCGCAGCTAGTCTAGAAAAAGCAGGTAAACCAACTGTTATAGTTTTAGATAAGACAGGAACTATTACTACCGGAGAAGTTGGAAACGACAAGCCAAAAGAAGACAGCAAAGAAGCTATAAGAGAACTTAAAAACCTTGGACTAAATGTTGTTATGCTTTCAGGTGATAAAAAAGATAGAGCTTTAAGTATTGCAAAGGCAGTAGGAATTGAAAACGTCATCTCGAATGTTTTGCCAAACCAAAAAGGCGATGTAGTTAGGAACATCCAAAATCCTAAACAAGGAAATCTTTTAATGAGTTTTCCTGAGAAGATGCTTAGCAAGATAGATAAAAATGAAGTCATCATGGTTGGAGATGGAATTAACGATGCTCCAGCGCTTAAAATTGCTCAGATAGGTATGGCTATAGGTGCTGGAAAAGATGTAGCAATAGATGCAGCAGATGTTGTACTTATGAATAGTTCAATTAAAGATGTAGCAGCAGCTATTAGACTTAGTAGAAGAACACTTCTTAATATAAAAGAAAATCTTTTCTGGGCCTTCATCTATAATATTATTTGTATTCCATTGGCAGCAGGTATTTACACAGGACTTTTTGGATGGACGCTTAATCCGATGGTTGGGGCAGCAGCTATGGCACTTTCAAGTTTTTGCGTTGTAATGAATGCACTAAGGCTTAATTTATTTAATCCTTATAAAGAAGGAAAGAAAAAGGAAACAACTTTAGATATTAAAGATTTGATAGAAAAAATAAATGACAAAATTGTTGAAGGAGACAAGACTATGGAAAAAGTTTTAAGCGTTGAAGGAATGATGTGTGAGCATTGCGAAGCTCATGTTAAGGAAGCATTAGAAAAACTTCCAGAAGTAAAAGAAGCTATAGCTAATCACACAAAAAATGAAGTTGTAATAAAATTAAACGCCGACATTTCTGACGACGAATTAAAGCAAGTTATTAATGAGGCAGGTTATAAAGCACTATAATCTATGCTTCAAAGTATTGTCTTAAAATTCTAAGACAGGCGCTATCAAGGGCTTTTTTACTAAGGCCCTTTTTAAATACCTTGCCTGTTATATATCCTAAAACAAGAAGAATTCTATCAAGAGGATTTCCAGGCATAATTAAATCACCACCGGCTTTAATTATTCTAGCTGCGTTGCTTTGTATAGAAGCAAACCAGTCTGTCATAACTACGCCGTTAAATCCCCATTCATTTCTTAAAATATCATTTATTAGATATGAACTTTCGCATGTGTGCACATGGTTTACTAGGTTATAACTAGTCATAACCGCTTTTGCACCAGAAAGTTTAACTGCTATTTCAAATCCTTTTAGATAGATTTCTCTTAATACAGTTTCATCAACATTTGAACTAGATGTCATTCTACTTGTTTCTTGGTTGTTACAACAATAATGTTTAATAGTTGCAAAATGTCCAGAAATACTTTGGATTCCTTTTACAAGCGCGCTTGCGCAAAGACCTGAAACTAGTGGATCTTCAGAGTAGTATTCAAAGTTTCTTCCACACAAAGGATTTCTATGGATATTTAAGGCTGGTGCAAGAAAATAACTTATTCCAAATTCGCTCATTTCGATTGAAATAGCCTCGCCAATTTTTTCAATCAATTCGAGATTGAAAGTTTGCGCTTGCGCAGTTGCAACAGGGAAGCGAGTAGCAAATTGGTAAGCGAGTTTACATTTATTAGGATTTGCAAAAGCTATTTTTTTAATCCATGAAGGAATATGTAAGAAAGTTTCAACCTGCGGTGTAACCATCTTCGTTTTTCCATTAGGATAAACTCCATAGATTCGCTCAAGTCTTAATCCTGCAGGGCCATCGCTTAGTTCCATATTATTAACGCCTACTTTGCTAAGGGCAGAAGTAGTATGGCCTACTGCACCTTCAGCTTTAACTTTACGGTTCGGAGCAAATTGTCCTGCACCAATAACTAAATTAAATTTATCGAATATATTTAATTTTTCTAAAACTTCTTTAGCTTTAGAATCTGCAGTTTCATCAATCTTATAATCAGCTTTAGCTAGATTTTTTATTGGAGATAAAATTATCTCCGTTTCATGTCCCGGAAAAATAATATTTGTTTTTGCAAAAGCTTTTAATACCTTAAGTGGTTTTTTATATATTGAGATGTCGGCATCTTCATAGTAAAAGACTATTTCCTTTCCAGGATATTCACCAACGTTAGTTACTTTAACTTTTACGTTTCCGTTTTCATCAGGTTTGCTAAATTCTTTAGTGAAATTTGTATAACTAAGGCCGTGACCAAAATGGTAAAACGGCTCAACACCAAAAGCATCATAATATCTATATCCTACAAAAAGGCCTTCTTTATAGTCGGTGTTTTTCGGGTCACCAAAGTCATAAAAAGATGGAATATCTTCATAATTAACTGGCCAGCAATCCGTAAGTTTTCCGGATGGATTAGCATTTCCTTTTATGATGTCAGCAAGAGCGTTGCCACCTTGGCTTCCTTGCTGACAAAAGAAAATAACGCTATTTATTCCACTAATTTCCCTTAGCCATTTCATGTCGATAATTGAACCAGAATTTATTACGACAATAAATTTTTCATAAGATGTGGCAAGAAGCCGTATTGATTCTTTTTCAATATTGCTTAAGTAATAGTCGCCTTCTGAAAGTGTTCTATCTCCGGCTTCGCCAGCTTGGCGCGCAATAACATATATTGCAGCACTAGCTTCGCAAAGATCTTCTTTTTTTACTTCTAAAGATGGGATTGGAACATAATCAAAGATTAAGTCGACACTAAGTGGAGATTTTTTGATTTTCTCTTCAAACTTTTTAGTTTCTTCTTTTATTGAATTCTTGTAAGCATCTATCCATTTTGTTGATGCAATTTCAAAACCAACATTTTTAAGACCTTCGAAGATGCTAATGTTTTTTCGGTTGTTTACATCGCCAGATCCAGTTCCACCCGAAATAGTATCAATACTTCCGCTTCCATATAGCGCAATTTTTTTCGTGTTTTTTAGAGGGAGAGTACCATCATTTTCTAACAATACAATTCCCTCGATAGCGGCTTTGTAAGAGAGCTCGTTTGCATTAATCTCACGCTTCGTTATTTCGTTTGAAAAATTATGATTCTTTTTCTTCATCTTCTTTTGCCATAACAATTAAGTCTTTAGTTCTAGTTTCTTCCGCTTGTTTTTTAACTAATTTATATAACCATTGAATTACATAAATTATTACAGGCACCATTACTGTTGAAAAAATACTAGCCATAAATAAGCCACGCGTATTTTCATTTCCGCATATAGCTAAAATTAATGTCGTGACATATAAGCCTACTATAATAACTAATCCTATTATAGCTAAAATTCTTTTAACTGTTTTATCCATTAAATAATTTTCTCCAAATCTTTTTTAATCTCATTTGAGTAACCAACACTTATATGACTGAAATATGTTTTAAGATATGCAAAAATTTTGTCGTTGTCAGCTTTTTTAGTTCCATAAACTCTTACATATGACTTCGGGCTAGTAACAATTGTGCATCTAAAGTTTAGGTTTTCTTTCTTAACAAAAGGTTTCCATATAGCATATTGGTATACCCAAACAATATTATAAAGTGGAACAAGCCAAAGGTTTCGTCTTCCAAAAACTACAAGATAGTTTTCTGTTAAATATATATTTCCTGCACGGATTAATAAATAATTAGCAAGTTCGTAATCTATTTCCTTAAAGTCTTTTCTAGAAAGACCAAACTTTTTTAATCTTTTACAAGCCGGATGTAGATGTGGCTTTATCATAAATACTAGGTTCGCAATAAAGTAAGCAATCGACATTGCAAGTAATATAAAAAGCAAAATCATGATTATCGATGTAAAACTAGGGTGATAATCAAACTCGCTAACAACATAGTTACCAGAAATATCTTTTAAGTCTTTTGTATTCCATCCTATATCTGCTGAAAAAGCATTTATGAAGTTTTCAAAACGTGAATCTTTTTTAACAATCTTAGCTTTTGCGGTATATGCGGTTAGAGTTTCTGATTTGTTGTTTGTTTTCTCTAAAGGAATTAAAAAAAACGTACATTTTGGATTTTCACCCTCATCAAGCGTATAGTAGTAGCATGCGCTTTTTTCCGGATCTTTTGCATAATAATCGTAGTAAGTATAATGAAGATTTTCAAAATTATATTCTACGAATCCGATTTTTTTATCTACAATCTGCGAAAGTTCTTCCCTTGTGGATACTTTTGGTGGATTAAATTCGTTTTTTAATGGTAATAAAATCAAAAGAAGTGCAATCACTACTGCGATAATTCCAGGTAAGAGCAAATTCTTTCGAGATATATATTTAATGTAAGATTTAATCGTAAAATTCATGACAAAAGTATAATTCAAAACATGTAAATTGGCAATATTTCTAGGGATGAGATATAATAAAACCAACACTTTTAGGAGATTAAGTAAATGGATTATATTTTAAGAGCTACGGCAGCAGATTTAAAAATTAGAGCATTTGCAATAGAGTCAACCTCTCTTGTAGAAGAGGCTAGAAAAAGACATAATACTAGCCCTGTTGTTACAGCAGCGCTAGGAAGACTTTTAAGTGCAGGCGCTATGATGGGCGTTATGATGAAGGGCGAAAAAGATGTCCTTACGCTTATGATGAAAGGCGACGGGCCAATAGGAAAGCTTACTGTCACAGCAGATTCAAAAGGAAATGTTAAAGGATATGCTGACAACCCACTCGTTTTAATTCCTGCTAACTATGCGGGAAAACTTGATGTTGGTGCAGCAATTGGATATGGAGAACTTACAGTAATAAAAGATTTAGGACTTAAAGAGCCTTATGTAAGTAACACACCTTTAGGAACTAGTGAAGTTGCTGAAGATTTAACTTATTACTTTGCTAAGTCAGAGCAGACACCTTCTAGCGTGGCTTTGGGTGTGCTTATGAATAAAGATAACATCGTTGCTAAAGCAGGTGGATTTATAATTCAAGTTATGCCTGGAATTGACGATGAAGTTGTAAATAAGCTTGAAGAAAAATTAGGTTCACTTAAACCTGTAACAACATTAATGAGTGAAGGAATGGGACCTAAAGAAATTTTAGAAGAAGTTTTAGGCGAGTTTGGCCTAGAAATAAATGAAAAATTAGAAACTGGGTTTAAGTGTAATTGTTCTAAGGAGCATGTAGCGAGAGCTCTTATTAGTATGGGAAAAGCTGAACTTCAAAGCATGATAGACGATGGAAAAGAAGTTACACTTAATTGCAGTTTTTGTAATGAAAATTATACATATAGCGTAGATGAGTTAAAAGAACTCTTAGACTTTGCAAAAATAAAGAGTGCCGCTAAGAAAATTGGCATGATTCAAGGCGATTTATAAAGTATGGAAAAAACAGATGTTATAAAATTTTTCGATTCGCTTGCAGCTGGCTGGGATGAAGGCCAAGAAAAAAACGACGAGATAATAAATCTAATATTGGACAATGCAAAGCTAAATAAAGGTAGCTCCGATAATAAGTCTGTTTTGGACGTTGCATGTGGCACAGGCTTTTTAATTCCTGATTACAAAGATAGAGGAATAAAAGACATTACTGCAATAGATATTTCACCTAGGATGATAGAAATAGCAAAAGGAAAATTCCCGGATGTTAATTTTATTTGTGGCGATGCTGAAAATACTGATTTTGATAAAAAATTTGATGCTATTGTAGTTTATAATGCATTTCCACATTTTATAGATGGAGAAGCGCTAATTAATAGATTAAGTAACTTCTTAAATGAAAATGGAACACTTACAATTGCGCATGGCCTAAGTAGAGAAAGATTATCAAAACATCATTCAGGTTCAGCAAATAAAGTTTCTAAAGGACTTATGAGCGCAAAAGAACTTTCCGAAATATTTGATAAGGCATACCTTAGTGTTACAACATTGATTGACGATGATAGAATGTATCAAGTTGTTGGAAAAAGGTAGTTTGTACATGCATATATACATTTTTGTATGTTATTAAACAAAATAAATGATTTTATTGATTAAAATCTATTTATATGTTATATTTATCAAGTAATTAGCTTTATTCACTTTTTGTATGTATGGAGGAAATTAAAAGAAATGGCTAAAGGAAAAGTTAAGTGGTTCAATGACAAAAAAGGTTACGGGTTTATCTGTGACGAAGAAGGAAAGGACGTTTTTGTTCACTTCTCAGGATTAAACATGGAAGGATACAAAACATTACCAGAGGGTGCTGAAGTTGAATTCGATGTTATCGACGGAGATAAGGGACCACAAGCTACTAACGTAAATAAATTATAAGAAATAAAAAAAGAGGCTTATGCGAAAAGCATAGGCCTCTTTTTTAATGTCTTTTACTTAGTATTTGTTGCTGTGTAATATTGAATACCTGCTGTTGGCGGGTTGCCCGTTTTAGCTTGAATCAATTGTGACACGGTTACAAGTTGGTATCCTTGTTCAACTAACCAAGGAAGTATTTGCTCGGTTGCTGTTGCAGTTGATTCATAGATGTTATGCATAAGGATAATATTTCCATCGGCAATAGTATTTTTTATTTCTTCACAAACCGAAGCAGCATCTTTGGTTTTCCAATCTTTTGTATCAACATTCCATTGAATAATTGGTATGCCTTCAGATAAGCACACAGAACGCATTAAATCTGTTGTAGAACCACCAGGGGATCTAAAGAGAGTAGGTCTGACGCCACATGAGGCTTCTATCACATCATTAGCATGTACGATGTCATCACTTGTAACTTCATCTCCGGAATGTTTATGGTCATATGTGTGACATCCTATTTCGTGTCCGTTTTCTACCATAAGTTGCATTAAGCTTGGATAAGATTCAGCTCTGTTGCCAAGTTGGAAGAAGGTTGCATGACCGCCAACTTGCTTAAAAGCTTCAATGATTCTTTCTGTGTGGCCACCAGGTCCAGGGCCGTCATCATATGTAATAGCAACCATAGGTTTATTAGGATCAATGCCAGCCATATCGATTGCTCTTATTACGTTACCAGAAAAAACATCGCTCCACTCAGAATAGATTTTTTTATTAATAAAACATCTTATTTGGAAATAGTAAGTTTTATTTTCTGTTAAATCGTTGATTAAATAATTAAGAGTTTTATCTTCCTGATTTAATGTCACATCCTCAAAAGGAATTTTAAGGGTCTCATACTTTGTGAAATTTTCATCTTCTGAGTATTTGATTTCATAAGATGTAATTTCTTGTGAATCTGTAAAGCAAACAGTTAATGAATTTTTTGATTGTGTAAATGCAACGCAATCAGATGGCGCGACAGGAAGAGTATAGCCGCTTATTTTTTTGCCATTTGATTTTTTTGTTTTACCAACAATATTTCGACAAGCGATAACTTTATATTCTATGAAAGTTCCACTTGGAATATTTTCGTCAGTATAGGTAGTATCTTTTTCAGAGGTTACAGTTGCAATATCTTCGTATGCGCCACTTTCGCCTTTCTTTTGAATTTGATAAAAGGCATCTTTTTGCGTTCTTTTCCATGTTAAGGTAGTACTAGTTGTCGTAGAGGAAAATTTTAATCCAGATATTTCATTAACGGAAATCATTTTTTTAATTAAAAATACTGCACCTACTACTATTGCAACAAAAACAATCAGGCAAGCTATTGCTAAAATAACTGCCTTCCAATTAACCCTGAATTTTCTTTTCCTTGGTTTTTTGTTGTTTCTAGTATTAGGTTTATCCATTGATGCCTCTTTATATTTGTAGAATAGCTACAGCCAAGTTGAAATAGATAAGTAGTGTTAAAGCATCTACGATAGTTGTAATAAATGGACTAGACATAACTGCCGGGTCAAAACCTATTTTGTATGCAAGCATAGGAAGAATACATCCGATAAGTTTTGCCATAACAACTGCGCAAAATAGTGCTAAAGAAATAACACATATCATAAGTAGACCGCCATCGCGCTGGAATATCATCATCTTTCCGAAGTTAACAATTGCTAAGGCAGCACCGCACATTACACCGACTCTGATTTCTTTCCATATAACTTTTAAGATGTCTTTAAATTCAACATCTTCAAGGGAGAGAGAACGGATAATTGTAACGGATGCTTGACCACCGCAGTTTCCACCGGTATCCATAAGCATTGGAATAGCACCAGTAAGAATAATTGATGCGGAAAGAGCATCTTCAAATTTTGTAATGATGATTGATGTAAAAGTTGCAGAAATCATCAAGAATAAAAGCCAAGGAATACGAGCAAGGAAAGTTTGCCAAACGCTTGTCTGGAAATATGGTTTATCTCCAGGACGAATAGCAGCCATCTTCTTGATATCCTCAGTAGCTTCTTCTTCCATGACATCGACAGCATCATCGATGGTTACGATACCGACAAGTCGGTTTTCGTCATCAACAACAGGCATTGCCAAAAGGTCGTATTTTGAGAACATTTGCGCAACGTCTTCTTTATCGGTGTGAGTGTGGACGAAGATCATATTTGTCTCCATTATGTCGCTTATTAAAGCGTCTTCTTCTGCAAGCAAAAGGTCTTTAGCTGTAACTAGACCAAGAAGTTTACGGTTATAATCAGTAACATAACAGGTATAAATAGTTTCTTTATCAACTCCAGTACGGCGAATTCTTGTAAGCGCATCAGAAACAGTCATATTTTTTCTAAGACTTACATACTCGACAGTCATAATTGAACCAGCGCTGTCGTCAGGATATTGTAAAATTTTGTTAATCATAGAACGAGTATCAGCGTCGGTGTTTGCTAAAATTCTTTTAACAACGTTTGCTGGCATCTCATCGACGATATCAACAGCATCATCAAGATACATCTCTTCCATAATTCCACGAAGTTCAGCATCAGAAAAGCCTTCGATAAAGAGCTCTTGGACATCTGAGTCCATCTCTACGAAGGTATCAGCAGCAAGCTCTTTAGGTAATAATCTAAAGAGAATAGGTGATTTGTCTTTTGGGAAATCATTAAGTATTGCTGCAATATCGGCAGGATTCATGTCGATAAAAACATCTTTGAGTTTTGCAAATTTTTTCTCTTCACAAAGTGTAAGAAGTTCTTCTGTTGTTGGAATTGTTAAGTTCTCCATATCAGTTTCCTCCTTTCCTTAAAAAATCAACAAAATAAGACGTGTTCAATAAAAAAACACGTTAATATAATACTTTAATAAGGTTGAAAATACAAGTTAAAAAGAGTATCATATATTCGTACACTAATTCGTTAAAGCGTTAGTGCGTGAAAATAAAAAAATATAACGAAGGAGAAAAATTATGGGACTTATAAGTGCAGCTATAGGAGCAGCAGGCGGAAGTTTGGCAGATTCTTGGAAAGAGTGGTTTTACTGTGAGTCTTTAGATAAAGATACACTCGTTGTAAAGGGTGAAAAAATGGTTGGATCTAGATCATCCAACAAAAAAGGAAATGACAACATAATCTCTAACGGTTCTGGAATCGTTGTAGCGGATGGCCAATGCATGATTATAGTTGACCAAGGCAAGGTTGTTGAAGTTTGTGCAGAACCAGGAGAATTTACTTTTGATTCATCAACAGAACCTAGTCTTTTTACTGGAAAGCTTGGAAAAGCTATTGTTGATACTTTCAAGACTATGGGAAAACGTATTGGCTATGGTGGCGATACGGGACATGACCAGAGGGTTTATTACTTTAACATTAAAGAGATTTTAGATAACAAGTTTGGCACAGCAACTCCAATTCCTTTTAGAGTTGTTGACAAAAACATCAATTTAGATATCGATGTATCACTTAGATGCAATGGTATTTATTCTTACAAAATTGCTGACCCAATTAAATTCTATACAAATGTGTGTGGCAATGTTTCTAACGAATATAGAAAATCAGAAATTGATGAACAATTAAAAACTGAATTTATTGCGGCTTTGCAACCTGCATTTGCACAGCTTTCTGGTCTCGGGCTTCGTCCAAATGAAGTTATTGCGCATAATACAGAACTTCAAGACGCTATGAATAAAGAGCTTTCAGAAAAATGGGCAGAGCTTAGAGGACTTACAATTGTTTCGGTATCTTTAGGAAGCGTTACTCTTCCAGAAGAGGATATGGAACTTATCAAACAAACTCAAAGAGGTGCAGCTCTCAAAGATCCTTCTTTGGCAGCAGGTGTTTTGGCAGGTGCTCAAGCATCAGCTATGGAAGCAGCAGCTAATAATGAAGGTGGGGCTATGAACGGATTTGTAGGCATGGGAATGGCTATGAACGCAGGCGGAAACCTTTCAAATCTTTATGCACAAGGCGCGGCTCAAAATTCGCCTTCGCAAGGAGGCTTTTGTCCTAAGTGCGGAAAACCTGTACCTGCTGATGCAAACTTCTGCACTAACTGCGGAGCAAGTCTTAAATAACTAGGAGTTTTAATGGCTGATATACTTGAATATAAATGCCCCCATTGTAGTGGGGCATTAACCTTCGATAGTAATATACAGAAAATGAAATGCCCTTATTGCGATTCTGAAATCGATGTAGAGGCATTAAAAGAGTTTGACCAAGATCTTGTAACTTTCTCAAGTGAAGAGAAGGTTAACTGGGAAACACCTGGAAAAGTTTGGCAAGAAGCTGACACAGAAGGCCTTCGTGTTTATTCATGCAAAGCATGCGGAGGACAAATAATAGGTGATGAAAATCTTGGTGCTACAAGCTGCCCATATTGCGGAAACCCGGTTGTACTTATGGGTCAGTTCGCAGGTGATATTAAGCCAGATTATGTAATACCATTTAAGCTTGATAAAGAAGCTGCTAAAAAAGCCTACTTTAATTATTTAAAAGATAAAAAGTTATTACCAAAACTTTTTAAGAATAAAAATCATATTGATGAGATTAAAGGACTTTATGTTCCTGTTTGGCTTTTCGATGCGGATTCCGATGGAGTTGCTAGGTTCAAGGCGACAAAGGTTAGAACTTGGATGGATTCTAAAAATAGTTATACAGATACTCGTTATTATGATGTTATTAGAGAAGGAAGTTTTTCGTTCTATAATGTACCTGTTGATGGTTCTTCGAATATGCCAGATGAATTAATGCAATCTGTTGAACCTTTTAATTTTAAGGATGCAGTTGATTTTCAAACAGCATACCTTTCTGGATATTTGGCTGACAAATATGATGTTAGTGCAAAAGATAATATCGAAATTGCTAATAGTAGAATTAGACAAACTACTATTGATGCGCTTGCTAGTACAGTTATCGGATACAATTCTGTTGAATTAAAAAATAGTTCAATTACGCTTGATAATGCTAAAGCTAAATATGCGATGTATCCAATATGGATTTTGAATACAACATATGAAAATAAACCGTATCTTTTCTGTATGAACGGACAAACAGGAAAGATGGTAGGAAATCTTCCTATCGATAAAGGAAGACTTTGGAAATACAGACTTTTATGGACTGGCATTTTTGCCGTGGCAGTTTTTGCGATTATCCTAATTTGGGGATTTATTTTTCTGTGAGGTGAAGCATGCTTAAAAAGATTTCATGTTTAGTACTTACAATTTCACTTATATTACTTTTTAGCATCACATCTTTCGCATCAAAAGATATGCCTAATTTAGTTGATGATGCAAATCTTTTAGAACCATGGGAATATGATGAAGTCTTAGGAGAACTTGAACTAGTTAGTGATAAATATGGCGTAAATATTGCTGTTGTTACTACAAACGGTACAGATGGTTATGACATAAGAGCGTTTGCAGATAATTATCAAGAAGAACACTATTCTATCGAAGGAAGCAATGAACCAATAGATGGAGCCCTTCTTGTAATCGATATGAATGAGCGAGAATGGTATGTAACTACTTACGGTGAAGGAGTAAATGCATTTACTGATTATGGAATTGAACAATTAGATGATGAACTCCTTTATTATTTACAAGATGGTGAATTTGCCGATGCGTTTATAGCTTTTGCAAATACAGCAGATAGATATTTTGAGGCTGAAAGAAATGGAAGCCCTATTGATTATAGTAATAATAAAAAGTCAACTTATGAATCGGAAACAAATCCAATATTAGGTTGGGTAATTAGAGGACTTATTGCTATAGCTGCTGGATTTGGACTTTCATTTGCCGTAACAGGTTCAATGAAGAAAAAGATGAAGACCGTAGTTCCTGTAAGGGATGCAAATAATTATATTGATACTGATAAATCAAAACTAAAAAGACAGACAGATAGATTTTTATACAACAATTTGGTAGTCGTACCTCTTCCTAGGGATAACGGACCTAAAGGTGGTTCCAGCACCCATTTTTCTGCCGGTGGATTTTCACATGGTGGCGGTGGTGGCCATTTCTAAAATTGCAAATATTGTGGGGGGGGAAAATAATGAGCAAAAAAACTAGAACACCAGAAGTTGAAGAATTATTTAAGGCAATACTTACCTTAAAAGATGTGGAAGAGTGCTATACATTTTTTGAAGATGTGTGCACTATGAATGAAATCTTGCTATTCGCACAAAGATATGAAGTAGCAAAACTTTTAGGTGAAAAGTACACCTATCAAGAAATTGCAGAAAAGAGTGGAGCTAGTACAGCGACAATTAGCCGTGTTAAAAGATCAATAGATGATGGCAACGGCGGATATGACATGGTATTTAAGAGGTTACAATAATTTATGCTTCAGGGTTTAAACGATAAACAAAAAGAAGCGGTTCTTTATACGGAAGGGCCGCTTCTTATATTAGCCGGGGCTGGCTCGGGAAAGACTAGGGTTATAACAAATAGGATTGCTTATCTTATTAAAGAAGAGAAAGTTAGCCCTAAGTCTATTTTGGCAATAACTTTTACAAACAAGGCAGCAGCGGAAATGAAGGAGCGTATTAATGCAAGTGTTGGCCTAGATGCTGGCGGAGCATGGATAAGCACTTTCCACTCTGCATGTGTAAAAATATTAAGAAGTTATAGCCATCTTATTGGATACGAAAATAATTTTACAATCTACGATACAGACGATCAAAAGACTGTAGTTAAAAATATATGTAAGAAGTTTGACATTGATACAAAGCGTTTCAAGGAAAAATGGTTTATGGGGCAAATCTCATCTGCGAAGGATGAGCTTATTGGTGTGGACCAATTTGAACTTGATGCGTCAGGCGATTTTTATTTAGAAAAAGTTGCGAAGGTTTATAGAGAATATCAATTAGAATTAAAAAGAAATAACGCTTTTGATTTTGACGATCTTATTGTTAAGACTATTGAACTTTTTAAGGAACACCCAGATATTTTAGAAAGATATCAAGAGCGTTTTAAATACATTTCAGTTGATGAATATCAAGATACGAATACTGCACAGTTTGTTTTTGTAAGCATGCTCGCGAAGAAATATAAAAATATTTGTGTAGTAGGGGATGATGACCAAAGTATTTATAAGTTTAGAGGTGCTAATATTGAAAACATCTTAAATTTTGAAAAAGTTTTTCCTGGTGCTAAGGTCATTCGTCTTGAGCAAAATTATCGTTCAACACAAAATATCTTAGATGCGGCGAACGCTGTTATTAAGAATAATAAAAATAGAAAATCAAAAACTTTGTGGACGGAACATGAAGAGGGAAGTTTAATAAAACTTTTCCAGGTTGATAATCCTTATGTTGAGTCTGATAGAGTTATTGCACAAATTAGAAAATATTTAGCAGACGGTTATCACTTAAATGATTGCGCTTGCCTTTATAGAACGAATGCGCAGTCGCGTGCATTAGAAGAAGCTTTTGTTAGAGCCAATATTCCTTACAAAGTTGTAGGCGGAGTTAACTTCTATCAAAGAAAAGAAATTAAAGATGTTTTGGCTTATCTTAAGACTATTGATAATGGTAGAGATGATGTTGCTGTTAGAAGAATTATAAATGTTCCGAAAAGAGGAATTGGCGCTAGCACGGTAGGCGCTATTTCGGCTGTTGCTGATGATAGGGGAATTAATTTCTTTTCTGCACTAGACGACGGAGTTAACGAGAGCCTTTTTGGAAGAAGTTCAGAAAAATTAAGAGAGTTTAGAAATCTTATTGAGGATTTGAAATCTTTAGTTGGAAAGATAACTCTCAAAGAATTAATAAATGAAGTTCTTGAAAAGAGTGGATACTTAAAAGATTTAGAAAACGAAAACACGGTTGAGTCGGAGACTCGTATTGATAATATTAATGAACTTATTAATAAGTTGGCGCTTTATGAAGATACTGCTGAGGAACCGACGCTTAGCGGATTTTTAGAGGAAGTATCTTTAATTGCGGATATCGATTCATGGGATAGCGCAGACGATTATGTTTCGCTCATTACGATTCATTCAGCGAAGGGCTTAGAGTTTACGAATGTTTTTCTTTGCGGAATGGAAGATGGACTTTTCCCTATGAATGCAGCGATTTGTTCTGAAGATGAAACGGATTTGGAAGAAGAAAGAAGACTTGCTTATGTTGCTATAACTAGAGCAATGAAAAATTTAGTAATAACAGCATCTAGAACGAGGATGGTTCGTGGTGAAACTATGGTTTCAGTTATTTCCAGATTTGTTAAAGAAATACCGCAAAGTTTAATAGAGGTTGATAAAGATAATATTTATGTTGCTTCAAAACCTAGCGAGTATAATGGTGGGGTTAGTGCCACTTCTAAGGCTAAAGAAAGTTTTGGAAGAAAGCCTTTTGCACTTTCGGATAAACCAAAGATATTTAGTAGTTCAGCTTCGAAGGAAAAGTTAGATTTCGAAGTTGGTGATAGCGTTGAGCACATGAAATTTGGCGAAGGCGTTGTTGCTGAGATAAGTGACGGCGGAAGAGATTGGGAAGTAACTGTTGATTTTAAAGACTTTGGAACTAAGAAGATGTTTGCTTCTTTTGCAAAGTTAAAGAAGGTTTAATTAGATGGGTAAGAAGAAAAAAATTGATTTATCTGCTTTTGAGGATAGGCAAGCGCTCTGTCCTCATTTTGGTATTTGCGGCGGATGTACTTATCAAAAAATTTCATATGCGAAGCAATTAGAAAAAAAGGCTAGTGAAGTTAAGGCACTTCTTAATAATGTTTATGAAGGCTTTGAGTTTGAAGGGATTCTTCCTTCACCTAGTGAAGATGGATATCGCAACAAAATGGAATTTACTTTTGGTGATGAATTTAAGGGTGGACCTTTTTCTTTAGGACTTCATCAAAAGGGAAGCTTTATGAACATTGTTGATATTAAAAAGTGCATCCTTGTTCATGACGACTTAAATAAAATAAGAAATTTTGTTCGTGATTATTTTAATGATTTTTATGAAAAGGGATTAGTATCTTTTAGAAATAATGTGACTGGTGAAGGTTTTCTTCGTCACCTTCTTTTAAGGCGAGCTGTTAAAACGGGCGAGATTTTAGTCGCACTTGTCACATCCTCAGATTATCCAGATAATTATTTAGAGATGATAGAAACTCTTAAAGAAAAAATTTTAGAGTTGGATTTAGAAGGAAATATCGCAGGAATTTTGCACATAACTAATGATGCTAAGTCAGATATAGTTAGAGCAGATAAAACAGATATTTTATATGGAGCAGATTTTATTAACGAAGAAGTTTTAGGCCTTAAGTTTAAGATTTCTGCGTTTTCATTTTTCCAAACGAATACACTTGGCGCAGAAGTCCTTTATTCAAAAACTAGAGAGTATGCGGCCGATGCGCATGGAACACTTTTTGATCTTTATAGTGGCACAGGAACTATAGCGCAACTTATGGCGAACGTAGTAGATAACGTTGTCGGTGTTGAAATAGTTGAAGAAGCGGTAGAGGCTGCGAAAGAAAATGCAAAACTTAATGGTATTAAAAACGCCAAGTTTATTGCTGGCGATGTCTTAAAAGTTATTCAAGATGCTGGAGAACTTGCGGGGCATGTCCCGGACTCATTAATACTAGACCCACCTAGAGAAGGCATTAATCCGAAAGCTTTAGGTAAGATTCTTAACTACGGCGTAGATTCAATAGTTTATGTAAGCTGCAAGCCAACTTCGCTAGCAAGAGACTTAGAGGCCTTTAAGTTCGCAGGCTATAAGCTTGTTAAAGCTTGCTGCGTAGACATGTTCCCACAAACGGAACATGTGGAGACGGTTGTCAAATTATGTAGGGAAAACATTGACGGATATATTGAGGTTAATTTAGAGACTAAAAATCTCGAGATGAGAACTTGACGTTAGGGGATATATACCCTATAATTGATTTGAATAATAAAGAAGGAAATGTGGGAAACAGAGAAGTATATTAAACTCCCACCATTGAATTAATATGTTTCACAAAGCAATAGATTTAAAATTTGGAAAAGGTACAACCCTAGAACTTCGCTTTCAAAATGGAGAAGTTAAAGAGTATGATATGGCTCAGCTTTTTTCAAAATATCCACAGCTTAAAGCTTTGAAAAATAGAA
The DNA here is from genome assembly GCA_045599965.1 of Lachnospiraceae bacterium. Classification (GTDB taxonomy): domain Bacteria; phylum Bacillota; class Clostridia; order Lachnospirales; family Lachnospiraceae; genus RGIG5612. The sequence continues at coordinate 27,169 of JAZRXA010000006.1, forward strand.
AATTGTTCCTTTCCGGCAAACTTATGGGTTCATACGGAATCATATGGAACGATGAGTTGGATATTGAGGCTGAAACAATTTATGAAGATGGTATTACTATTAGGCACGATGTTATGCCAATTAATCTTCAGATTGGAAATTCAGTTGCTGAGGCAAGAGCAAAGGCAGGATTATCACAACAAGCATTGTCTAAGATAACAGGGATTGATCAATCGGATATTTCAAAAATTGAAAGAGGAATAGGAAATCCGTCAGTTGCAACTCTAAATAGAATTGCAGAAGCATTGGGCGCAAAATTATTTGTGCAGATTGCTTGAATAGAGAAAAAAACAATGAATAAAAATGACTATATAATTCGTTTAGAGAATAAGACAGATTACCGTGAGGTAGAAAATCTTGTCAGGGAAAGTTTTTGGAATGTGTATCGTCCGGGCTGTCTAGAGCATTATGTTCTAAAATGTCTGAGAGATGATAAGGATTTTGTACCGGAGCTGGATTTTGTGATGGAAAAGGATGGTAGGATTATTGGGCAAAATGTTTTTGTCAGAACTACTATTTCAGTAGATGATGGAAGACAGATTCCAATCATGACAATGGGTCCGATATGTATTGCGCCTGCGCTAAAGAGGCAGGGATACGGAAAGATTCTTTTAGACTATTCGCTTGAACAAGCCGCAAAGCTCGGCTGTGGTGCGGTTTGCTTTGAAGGAAACATAGACTTTTATGGCAAGAGCGGATTTGATTATGCTTCGAAATTCGACATTAGATACCATGGACTACCAGAGGGCGCAGACGCATCATTCTTCCTATGCAAAGAATTGCTTTCAGGTTATTTGGATGGGATTAGTGGAGAGTATGCTACGCCTAAAGGATATTTTTGTTGTGATGAAAACCCTGAGGGCTTTGCAGCTTATGAAGCTACATTTCCACCAAAGGAAAAATTGAAACTTCCGGGACAGTTATTTTAAAACTATTTTTCCACCTAATTTTATTACCAATGGGAAGGTGGTTAATTTATCTAAAGAAACACAAAATATTTTATGAGGAGTATTGTTATGAAAAAAGTTTTAATTGCTTTATTATTAGTTTGTTTAGCATTAGTAGGATGCTCGAAGAAAGATATCAATGCAAATGCTAAGTGGGATTGCGTAGAATATGATACCATTGAAGAAATGAATGCGGCAGCAGGAACTAATATTGTAAGCGCTTCTGTGGCTGGAAAAAGTGAAGAATGGTTTGGCGTAATTTCAAATTCTATTGCACAGTACAAATTCAAGGTTAATGGTGAAGATTGGTGCATTAGAGCGAGCAAAGATGTAGATAATGATATTTCTGGATTATATTATGACAGCATAAAATTTAAGAAAGATACAACATCTACGTATTACATTGTTGACGAAGTATATATGGTTAGATTCTTTGATAATGGAATTCAGTACGTAATATCTTTAGATGTTAAAGATAAAGATATATCAACTAGCCATTTTGATGAAGTAAGTAATAGTTTTATAACTAATATTACTGGCGTAAAATCAGGATATGAAAATGAACTTTTTGAAGAAGGTAATGATGTAATACTTAGAACCACTGTGTTTAATGACGATGGAACTTCAACAGTAATGGACACGATTTATACTTTTGAAAAGGACAAGATGGTTAAAATTACAAGTAAAACTACTTTTGAAACTGAGCAAGCAGCGCTAGATTATTTAAATGAAATGGTGGAGAATGGAAGAGACAAAAATGAGTTTACTTTGGAGGGGACAACAATCATTTCTGATAATAGCTCTAATGTAGATTTTTATAGCGATAAAACCAAAGAAGCGTTTATCAATATGATGAAAGAGTCTTTGGGACAATAAGGTATTGATACTTGTTATTAATATTGGATATTGAATCCGCGTTTTATGTTAGATAAAAAAATAAAAACAGATTATATTTTACAAACAAGGAGATTGGTATGAAAAAAATAGTGACTATTATTTTATCATTAACTATGGTTATCGCGATAACAGGGTGCGAAAAAACAAGCAAGAATGATGTCGGAGTATATACAAAACTTGCAGAAAATCTATATGAGGTTACTTATACAGATTATGATATCGATTATGCACTACAAGATAGAACAGATACTCTTGTTGACTTGGCAAATGATAATTTTGAGCCAGGTGGTTGTTCGGCAATTCGTGAAGGTAATTATGTTGGACGTAATCTTGATTTGCCTTATGGCCCTTTTGCGGAAATTATTGTGCATGTTCCGGCTGCAAAAGGACGTTATGCAAGCGTTGGATCATTTTGCGCATGTCAAGAATTGACGGGCGATAAACTCACTAAAGATAATATGAACGAGACCTTATATAATTTGATACCTATTTGTATTTGTGATGGAATCAATGAAAAAGGCGTTGTCTGTGAAATGAATGTTGTTCCGGCGAAAGATGTAGCTATGACTACTGGAACAAATCCAGGTAAACCATCTATTAATATGGGAAATGTTGTGCGCTATGTATTGGATAATGCATCTTCTGCAAAAGAAGCAATTGAGTTGCTAAAAGAGAGCAATATTTGCTGCCCATGGGATTGGGCAGGTAGCATTGGAAAAGGAATGGAATATCATTATTTGCTTGCCGACGAAAATGAAACATATGTTATAGAAATAATAAATAACGAATTGACAGCTTTGAAGGATGAAACAATATTAACTAATTACTATATCGGCGTAGATGGTGGAACTGAAAATGGTTCTGGAATTGAAAGACATGAAATTCTTAACAAGAATCGAAGCATTGCAACTAGCATTGCCGGAATGAGTAAATTGATGCAGATGGTTTATTGGACAAAGACAAACGATGTTAATGCTGAATATTTTTGCTATTCAGACCACTTTGGCGAAATAGCTAAAGACGGAACAACAATTACGCTTTCAAATTATGAAAATTATAAAGAAGATCTTCTGGAGTCAGGAAAAAATGATGCGAAGTTGACAGAAGAGATGTTGAAGACTGGTCAAAATACTAATGGCTTATGGTATACACTACACACATGTGTATTTGATATTCCAGCGCGCACGATGAATTTTTCAATGCATGAAAATCCTGATGTGACATATGACTTTAATATAAAGTGATAGTAGGAGAAATATAATGAAAGATACAATAAGCAATTTAGCAGAAACAAGCAATCCTGTCATTGATACAGCAAGACTTACTATATCGCAACTTGCTGCAGCTAAGGTTCCAGAAGCAATAAATCTTGCGGAACTGTTTGATTTTAAGGATTTTATGAACAACTATCAAGTCATTGGCGAGAAAGTATCGCCACTTGCTGTGGTTCAGGAGGCACGATACAGTTTTATAAATCGTTGTGTCGAGAACTCTAATATAAAGAATATTATGGATCTTGGTTGTGGCTTTTCTCCGAGAGGACTTGTTATGGCGAGGAAAGGATATAATTATTTAGGATGTGATCTTGAATCGGCAACCAAGGCCATGTCTGAAATAGTGGATAAGATTTCTAAGACAGAGAGTTTATTAGGACGGTTTGCATATCAACTTACAGATATAACACAGCCTCTATCAGTAGAGACAGCGGCAGATTCAATGGATGGGGAAATTCTAATGTGCTGTGAAGGTCTGATGATTTATCTTGGTTTATATGAATATGAGAGCATGCTTAGTAATATTTCATTAGTACTGCATAAGCATGGAGGATGTTTTATTACGCCAGATCTTGTTACGACAAAATTTATGGCAGGCATTTTTATTGCGTTGCTTGGCGAAGAGGAAGGCATGAAAGCAATATATGCTATAGGAAGTAGCATTGAGAAAAAATCAGATACGAAATTTACAGGTTCTATTACAGATATGCCAATAGAACAGATGAAGGAGTTGTTTGATAAATATGATTTATCATATGAATTTATACCTTTCTTCCCGGAAGGTGCACAGCTAAATTCATTTGAAAGCCTGACATCTAAACAAGTTGAATCTGTAAAGAAAAACTTAGCCAATATTAAATGTCTGAAACTAACTGCTGGAAAGAAGGGTGTATATAATAGTGAGGAAAAACGTGATGAATACAGTGCAAAAATTACTTGTAATGCTGGAAATATGTATATTCAATTAGCAGGACGTTTGGATTCTATTACAGCACCTATTCTTTTAGAAGAATATAAAAAAGTGAGTGATGGAGAGGATGTTATTGATATTAGAATAGATGCGTCAAGATTGGATTACATATCTTCTGCTGGACTTCGTACATTACTTATCATGCAAAAGAATTTGAAAGATAAAAAACTTCATCTTGATGGCGTAAAAGAGGCAGTAATGGATATTTTGAATCAAACCGGATTTTGTGATTTATTAGATGTGAAATAATTATTTCTAAAATATTTTTGTTAACAATAAAAAGCTGCAAGGATTTCTCCTTGCAGTTTTTTTACTTATAAACATTTCCTTATAATACATATTCAACTCGGCAAATTAAGAATTTGTAGGGCTCTTTTGCTAGAAGTTTCGTTCTTGCTCATCACCCGTTCGTCTAACTGAAACTAACGCTCGACTCAGTCGGGCCTTAATGCGCGCGGTGCCCATCCACGCGCGCCCTCCTTGCGTCTTCGCTAAGTTTCATTAAAGCCTCACTCATAAATCGCAAGAAGCGAAACTTCTAGCCTCACAGCCACTACAAGGGTACTTTGCGCCGCTT
>JAZRXA010000007.1:0-2156 GCA_045599965.1 Lachnospiraceae bacterium
GCCGCCGCGAGACCAGCACGACGGAAGACCTCACCTCGATGACGGTGAAACCGGACGGCAAGCTGTCGGTGACGGCAGGCGGACGTGTGCTGACGGTGAATGACGGCACCGACCTCTATTCGGTTCGTTATTACTACGACCGCCTGGGCCGCCTGGTGGCATCTCAGAACAGCAAGCAGCACGCCATGCAACCGCAACGCTACTCCTACACGCTCTACGACGCCCTCGGACGCAACGTGGAGGCCGGAGAGCTGGAGAGCGACGTGGTGCCGACCGATGCCATGATCAACGACACGGAGACACGCTTCCCCGACAACTGGAGCAAGAAGCGTTATCAGGTGACCCGCTCAGTCTACGACCAGAGTATCGGAGACATACCATCCCATTTCACGAACGCAACCCAGGAGAACCTTCGCGGACGCATCGCGACCACCCTCTACCAGGAGGTTTACAATAGCGATGTGACACAATACGACCATGCCACCCATTACAGCTATGACATACACGGGAACGTGAAGGAGCTGATTCACGACCTTCCGGAGCTGGGACAAGACCGTTGCAAGAGAATCAGCTACGATTATGACCTGGTGAGCGGCAAGGTGAACCGGTTGGACTACCAGAAGGGCGCGCCCGACGGCTACTCGCTCAGATACGATTACGACTCCGAGAACCGCATCACGGCGGCTTACGTCAACTACGGCGACAAAGATGGGGAGGAACTTCAATGGCACAAACTTGCGAGCTACGAGTTCTACCGCCACGGACCGTTAGCCAACGTCGTCCTGGGCGACGAACTGCAGAAGGTGGACTACGCCTACACGCTGCAGGGCTGGACGAAGGGCGTGAATATGGAAAGCGAGGGTAAGGACGTCTATGGCTACAGGCTGCAGTACAACGACAATGACTATAAACCGATCGGGAACGTGCAGTCCGCCAAAATCAACGGGGTGGCGAACCTCTACAACGGCAACATCGCCGCCATGACGACCGACCTCAAGTCGCCCGATAGCCAGCAGACGGGCTTCGGCGAGCAGACGAGGTCCTTCACCTATGACGAACTGAACAGACTGAAGGGCTCCGAGGTGATTGGGAGCAAGAAGTACGCCACTTCCTACACCTACGACGCAAACGGCAACATCCTGAATTTGAACCGCAACGACCAGAGCGGCAGCGCTATGGACCAGCTGACGTACCACTACGCTACGGATTCGAAGGGCAACATCATCTCCAACCGTCTGCTGCACGTGAACGATGGGGTGAAAAATGTTGGAGGAACGGATATCAAGGATCAGGGAGCGTATGCCCAAACGAAACGATCCACCCATAACTATGAGTATGACGAGATAGGCAACCTCATCAAGGACAAGTCGGAGGAGATCGCCGAGATCAGGTGGAACGTGTCGGGCAAGGTGACGGACGTCATCCGCACGTCAGTCAGCACCAAACCGGACCTCCACTTCGCCTATGACGCCATGGGCAACCGCATCTCGAAGACGGTGATCAACAAGCAGGTGACCGACAACGACAAATACGTGACTACCTACTACGTCCGCGACCCTCAGGGCAACGCGCTGGCCGTCTACGAGCGGAAGCGCGGCGAGACGGGCAACGGCATCTTCACCCTCACCGAGCAGCACCTCTACGGCGCATCACGTCTCGGTATGAAGAAACGTAATATAGAGTTAAGTGGCAGTGCCGTGAACGAATCCACACCCCCTGTGGCTCTCTACGAACTCACGAACCACTTGAGCAACGTTTTAGCAGTCATCACAGATGAAGATAACGGCAGTTCTAACGAGCCGAAGGTGGAGAACTTGACTGACTACTATCCGTTTGGTATGGAGATGGGGGGCAGAAACTATAGTGCTGATGAGTATCGATATGGGTTTAATGGGAAAGAAAATGACAAAGATGGAAACTTCATTGATTTTGGAGCTAGATTATATAATGCTAAAATTGGTAGATTCTTAAGTCTTGATCCATTTGTTTCCAAAACAATGCAATCGTATGGTTTTGCTGGAAATAGACCACTTATGTGTGTAGATTTTGATGGCTGTGTTGAAATAACTTATAACGCTAATGTGACTGATGCACAAAAAATGTTGTTTGAAACAATTGTTAATAATGCATACTTAATAATACAAAATTGTGATGAT
>JAZRXA010000008.1:0-16216 GCA_045599965.1 Lachnospiraceae bacterium
CCAGCTCCATATATTAATCCAAAATAAAATGTTTTGATAAAATTACCGAAAAAGGCACCATTGGTACCCGAAACTATATATTTTTTAAGCAAATCCATTAAATTTATTCATTATGAGAACTTGTTGGAAAAGTATAGAAACTAAAAACCTTGATTTTTCAAGGTTTTTAAACTTTTGTAAAATACATCAAAATTTTTTACAACGCTTATTGGGTACCAATGCCCCCTTTTTCGGTAAAAATATTTTTTTAAAATTTATAAACTAAGGTGGCGCTCGAAAGAACATGTACTGTCATTCAAAGTCAGCCACCGTAAGTAGCGAAGCAAGGTGCGCGCCCATCTTTAGCGCTGGCACCGCTAGCTTCGCGAGCATTGATCATCCACCAATCCACCACCCATCCCTTAGTTATACAATATTATATAGAAGTTTGGGCAAAATTATGGTAATATAAAGAGCGGGAAAAAATCAGTTTTTCCCGTATAATTATGCAAAAAAAAGAAAAAAGAGAGTTGCAAAATGAGTACGACATGGATTGATTTTATAAAAGTTTTTGAAGAACTTAACGAAATAAATATTTGCGTAACTGGACCAAAAACAGATATGCAAATTACAAACCTTACCTATGATTCAAATCAGGTATGTGAAGGAACGCTTTTTGTTTGCAAGGGAGCAAACTTCAAAAAGCAATATTTAGTTGATTCATTAGACAAAGGAGCTATAGCCTACGTAAGCCAAATTGATTACGCTAGTGAAGAAACTGATCCGGCGCTAAAAAAACGTTTGGAAAATGTTCCGCATGTTATCGTTAACGATATTAGAAGATGTATGCCGGACATGGCAAGAATGTTTTACAACTATGCAGAAGATAAACTTGAAAAAGTTGGCGTAACAGGAACAACTGGAAAGACAACAACATCATATTGTATCAAAGCAATTTATGACGTTTATTTAGCTTCACTTGGAAAAGAACCGATGGGTATTTTTTCATCAGCAGAATTACATGATGGAAAAACAATCGAGTTAGCACCAAACCAAACTACTCCAGAAGCATTCGAACTTCATCGTAGATTTAATAATCTTGTTGAATCAAATAGAGAGTATCTTGTAATGGAAGTTTCTTCACAAGCATTAAAATATGGAAGAACGACCGGCATCAAATTTGAAGGCGCAATTTTCACGAACATCTCAAACGATCATGTTAGCGATAAAGAACATCCTTCATACGAAGATTATCTTAATACAAAAATCAATATTTTTAAGCAAGCTAAAATTGCTGTTGTTAACTTAGCATGCGACGATGTAGATAAAGTTTTGGAAGGAGCTAAGTGCTGTGAAAAAGTTGTTACTTATGCAGCAACTAGAGAACTTCAAGATGAGCTTATCGCTAAACCATCAAATACAATAAATAAAAATAACGAAGACTTAAGCAAGGCAGACTATAGATTAGTTGCTGTAGACGAGACAGTTGATAATCTTACATTCACAATAGAAGGTCCAGACTTCAAGGAAGATTTCGAAATGCCGATGCATGGAATATTTAATGCATTTAATGCACTCGCTGCAGTTGCATATTGTCATGCTAAGGGAATTAGCATAGAGCAAATCAAAGAAGGAATTTCTAAAGCGGTAACACCAGGCCATATGGTAGTTGTTAAGAGCCCAGATGAAAGAATCATTTCATTTATTGACTATGCACATAATGGAATTAGTTATGAGACATTATTCAAATCAGCAAAGAGACTTTATCCTGACAGAAGATTGGTTTGCGTTTTCGGAAGCACAGGTGGAAAAGCAATCAATAGAAGATTTGATATTGGAAGAGCAGTTGGAAAATATTGCGATTTAGCTTACATCACAATGGATTGCCCATATAATGAGCCGGTTTCAAAAATTGCTGCAGATATAGCAAAAGGTGTTGAATCGGTTAATGGCAAATGGGTTGTTATCGAAGATAGAGCAGAAGCAATCAGGCAAGCAGCTTTTGATGCAGTAGAGCCAACAATTATTTGCATGACAGGAAGAGGCGTAGAAGATTGCCAGAATATTGGCAATGATTTAGTTCCATATATCACGGACGGAGAAATTATCCAAGCCGCATATGATGAAATTTATAAATAAGGCGAAACATGATTTCTACAGATACAATGATAATTTTAGATTTAGATGGAACACTTTGGGACTCTGCTGAAGAAGTTGCCGTTTCATGGAACGAAATTTTACAAAAAGAAATTCCAGGAATGGAAGAACTGGATGCTAGTTTCATTCATTCTGTGATGGGAATGACGATGTCACAAATTGCAGATAAAACGATAATCGGCACAGACGAAGAAAACAAAAGAAGAATTTTCAAAGCATGCGAAGTAAACGAAGTAGAACATCTAAAAGTTACAGGCGGAATGCTTTTTCCAAATATAAAAAGCACACTTAAAACGCTTAAAGAAAAAGGCTATAAGATGGCGATCGTTAGCAATTGCCAAAAAGGCTACATAGATGCATTCCTAACATCAATGGAAATGGGTGAATATTTCGTAGACACAGAGGAGTGGGGCAACACATTGACAAGCAAGGCAGAAAATATTCGCCTGGTCATGTCCCGAAACAATTTTACTAAAGCGATTTATGTAGGCGACACTCAAATGGATATGAATGAAGCAGTAGCTGCAAATGTACCATTTATTCACGCAAGTTACGGATTTGGTACAGTAGAAAATCCAGCCGGAGTTATCAACGATTTTTCAGAATTATTAGATGTTATTCAAAATTGTAACCTTGATTAGATATATGGTGGAGTTCTAAGCGCGAGCAGGTATATAAAAAGGCGCGAGCGAGGTATAAAAAGTATAAAAAGGAGAAAAAGTATGGAACAAAAATTTGTTGTTAGTACAGACTCAGGATGCGATTTAGATATTTCTGTTTTAAATGAAAATAAAATTTATGCTTTTCCATTACAGTACGAACTTAATGGAGAAATAATTACAGATACAATGGTGCAAGCAGATTGTCACAAATTTTATGATGGCATGAGAGCTGGTGATGCACCAAAGACAAGCCAAATAAATCCGTTTCAATTTGTAGAATACTTTAAGCCTATTGCGAAAGAAAATAATAATCTTCCAATAATCCATATTAGTTTAGGAAGCGGAGTTTCTGGAACATTTAATAATGGATGTCAGGCGGCTAATCTTATTAAAGAGGAAAACCCTAATGCAGATATACGCATGGTTGACTCAACACTTTGCTCAGTAGGATACGGAATGCTTGCACTAGAAGCTGCAAGAATGAGAGATGAAGGAAAAACTGCCGAGGAATGCGTCAAGTGGTTAGAGGAGCATAAAGGAAACATGAACACATGGTACACAACCGATGAGCTTAAATACCTTTACAGAAGCGGACGCGTAAGCAAACTCGGAGCAATAATAGGTGAAGCCTTAAATATATGCCCAATCTTAGATCTTGACCTCGAAGGCCATTTGATTGTTCAAGAAAAGGTAAGAGGACTTAAAAAGACATTAAGAAGAATTTACGAAATTGTAGATGAAATTGTAGAAAATCCTGAAGAACAAACGGTATATGTTTGCCACTCAGATATTCCTGAACAAGCTCAAAAATGGGGCGAAGAATTAAAAGAACATTACGGATTCAAAGAAGTTAAATATACTTATATTGGACCTACAATTGGTTCAAACTGTGGCCCAGGTCTTATGGCAATTTTCTTCTGGGGAAAGAAGAGAACTATGGACGGATATAAGGGCTAAACATAGAAAAAATGAATATAGCCACCCTCTAGATGAGGGTGGTTTTTCTTGTATTAAAATGGCGTTTGGGGTAAAATATATAAGTTCGTTAAATATAAATAATAATTATGTATCGGCATGGAGGAAATAATTATGTCTGAAAATATAACAGCAAAAATGCCTTGGAAAGATTATATGGGAGAGTTACCTTTGCACTTAGATTATTTTGAGGGCACTATGTATGAAGGCGTAAAGAAAATGGCAGAAAAATATCCAAACAATATTGCCTTTGACTTTATGGGAAGTACAACGACATACAAGAAAATGCTTAATGAAATCCAAAGATGCGCTAAGTCATTAAAAACGCTTGGAGTTAGAGAAGGAGATAGAGTTACAATCGCGCTTCCTAACTGCCCACAAGCTATTTATGCATTTTATGCACTTAACTGCATAGGCGCAGTTGCAAATATGATTCATCCTCTTTCAGCCGAAAAAGAAATAGAGTTTTATCTTAATGAGTCGAACAGCGTTACAGTTATTACGCTTGACCAATTCTATAATAAAATCGAAGCAATTCGTCAAAACACAAAAATTGTTAACGTAGTTATTGCAAGTGTTAAAGACGAACTTTCTAGACCGATTAAAGCAGGCTATATGCTTACAGAAGGACGCAAGATTAAAAGAATTCCAGATGATGCACCAATTATTAGATGGAATGAATTTATGAATATCGGTAAGGCATGCTTTTGGAATTTCGAAGTTCACAAAGATAAAGACGAAACAGCAGTAATTCTTTATTCAGGCGGAACAACAGGAATCCAAAAAGGTATCGAACTTACAAACTATAACTTTAACGCTACAGCAACACAAATTATTGCCGTTAACCCAATGTTTAGACCTGGCGATAAGATGCTTGCTGCTATGCCAATCTTCCATGGATTTGGCCTTGGCGTTTGTATCCATTCGATGCTCTTTAGTGGTGGACGTTGTATCTTGGTTCCTCGTTTTACACCTAAGAGCTATGCTAAATTAATGGTAAATAAGAGATGCAATTTTGTTGCAGGCGTTCCTACATTATACGAAGCACTTCTTCGTCTTGATTCAATGGAAAAAGCTGATCTTAGTGCACTTAAAGGTGTATTTGCTGGTGGCGATTCTCTTTCAGTTGAATTAAAGAAAAAGTTAGATAAATTCTTATATGACCACCACGCAAGCATTCAAGTGCGTGAAGGTTACGGTACAACTGAAACAGTTACAGCTTGTTGCCTTACACCACCTACGATGTATAAAGAAGGAAGCATTGGCATTCCTTTCCCAGATACATATATTAAGATTGTTGAACCTGGAACAGATAAAGAACTTCCTTATGGAGAAGAAGGTGAAATTCTTCTTGCTGGCCCATCTGTTATGAAGGGATATATGAATCATCCAGATGAAACAGCAACAACAATACGCACACATAGTGATGGACTTAGATGGCTTTATACTGGTGATTTAGGAATTATGGATGAGCAAGGTTATATATATTTTAAGGGCCGTGCAAAGAGAATGATAATTAGTTCAGGATACAATATCTATCCAGCGCAAATGGAAAACATTTTAGATTCAAACCCAATGGTTTCTATGAGTTGCATAATTGGTGTACCTGATGATTATAAAATGCAAAAAGTTAAAGCTTTCATAGTTCTTAAACCAGAATATAAAGAGAGCGAAGAAACAAAAGAAAAACTTATGGAGTACTGCAAAAAGAATGTAGCTAAATATTCAATGCCATACGACATTGAGTTTAGAAAAGACCTTCCAAAAACATTAGTTGGAAAGGTTGCATATAGAGAACTTGAGGCAGAAGAATTAGCAAAAATTGCAAAAATGACAGGAGAAGAAAATGGGGGAGAAGAATAAACGTCGCAAATTCGGCGATAGGTTTGATGGCAAGCTGATTAAAGAATTAGACCCGATGCATGTAATCACACCAATTCTTTATCCAAATAGATGCGATAACGAAGCATACATGATGGAAAGAATTGATCTTGCGCCGATTAAAGCTTACCTTGAGAAAATTAATGCAGACGAAAAAGATTTTCCTTACACAGTATTTCATATAATTGTTACTGCGATAATCAAAACCTTAACGATTCGTCCAAAAATGAATCGATTTATTGCAAATAAACTCATGTATCAAAGAAACGAAGTTAGTGCATCTTTCGTAGTTAAGAAAAGTTTTTCTGACGATGGAGAAGAAGCATTAGCAATTATTCATGCTAAGCCAGAAGATACAATTAAAACAATACATAATAAACTGTTTGAGCAAATTAGTGTTGGCAGAAGTGATGTAGTAGATAAGTCATCAGAAAGTATGGATATAGTTAGCAAGATGCCAAGAAGACTTACTAGAGCGTTTTGTGAATTTTGCTGTTTCTTAGATAAGATTGGCAAGTGTCCAAAAGGCTTTATTGAAACAGATCCATACTACACATCAGTTGTACTTTCTAACATGGGTTCGCTTCATATAAAGGGCGGTTATCATCATCTTACAAACTGGGGTACATGTTCACTATTTTGTCTAGTAGGTGAAATAAAAAATAGACCAATGCTAGATGAAAATAACCAAATGGTAGTTAAAGAAACAATGGACATAGGCCTTACAATTGATGAACGTCTTGCAGATGGATATTATTACTCAAAGACATTAAAGCTACTTAAAAAACTTCTTGCAAATCCGGAGCTTCTAGAGTTACCTATGAATGAAGAAATTGACTATTAATTAAATGCCTCCGAGGGTTAATGCTTCGGAGGCCATTTTTTAGGAGGCAGAACATTAACGCTAATACATTAAAAATAATTGCATGCGTTTCGATGCTTGTAGATCATATGGGAGTAATACTTTTTCCGAGCCAAATTATTTTTAGGTGCATCGGTCGACTTGCTTTGCCTATCTTTGCCTTCTTTATCGCAGAAGGCGTTAAACATACATCAAACAAACTAAAATATCTCCTTCGAGTTTTTATCCTTGGAATTATTTGCCAGGCGGGATACACATTAAGCGAAGTAATTGAAGGAAGCAAAATAACAGGAATTTATTTTAATATTCTACTGACATTTTCGGTAGGAATATTAATTTGCTATTGCTGGCAAGCAGCGTTGAAAAATAAAAAAGGTTTTATACTTTTACTTGTAATTGTCCTTTTAGCAGCTGCGCTTCAAGTGTATTCAAGGTTTTCATATACATTAGGATTTGGCATAGAATTCGATTATGGCTTTATGGGAATGATGCTTCCGCTATGCGCGATGATCTTCGAAGAAAAGAGATATCAATTCATTTTATTTGGAGTAGGACTAGTTCTTTTAAGTATCCAAAATATAGATAATTGGACACAATGGTTAGGACTATTATCATTGCCACTTCTATGGCTATATAATAACGAGCGCGGAAAATACAAATTAAAATATTTGTTTTATATTTTCTATCCAGCTCATTTAGTTGTTCTTTACGGAATTAGTTATTTAATTTAAGAGATTCGAGTTTGGCTTTTAATGGAGCATAAGCGTCGGCAGGGTTTTCTAAAGAAAGCACTGTTTTTTCCATAGGACACATATCATCGCCAGAACGGTTGATAATAAAAGGAACGACGTTTAACGCCTCGTAAGAAAAATCAGGATTATTTAATTTCGCATTTTCTAGAATCTTAAAAGAGTGCTCGCTAGTTAGTTCACCAAAAATAAAAGAAGCGCCGCTATCAACTAAAAGCATAGCCGCAGCCTTGCCGATAACGCGATCAGCAACGATAGCGCCGTCGAAAAATTTTCGATCCACTTCAAGCATATCCATAATAGGAGCGATACCTTTTTTCTTTGATGAATAGATTTTGTAAGAAGGTTCGATACATGTACCGGCCTCTTTTACAAAAGCGATAAAGGTTTCGTCGCCATTAAGCAAGAGTTCTTTAATTTTTGAAATTTGTGCACTCGAAATTTTCATGTGATATAATCCTTTATATAAATTATAATAAAAATAGGTGAAATGACAACAAGATAAAAAGGATATATTTATGAAAAAACCTTCAATGAAAAAATGGCTTAAAGAAGCCAAAAGTTATGTAAATGCAAAAAAATGTGGAATGTATCTTTTCCATATTGGAGTAGTAAGAGAAGATGCAAAAGCTAAAGTTAGATTTGCCGATGAAAAAGCAAACTCTGTTATTGCCATGAAAATAAGTTATGATGAAGCTAAAGTTAACGAGGCAATAGAAAGCACAAAAGAAATGGAAGGCATATATTTTGTTAAAGTATGGCTTGCAAAAGGAAGAAGAAGAGTCGGCAAAGAGATAATGTATGTGTTAGTGGGCGGAGATATTAGACCGCATGTAATAAAGGCGTTAAATTTCTTAGTAGATAAATTGAAAAATGAATGCATGGAAGAGGAAGAATTATTTTCCAGAGTCAAGTAAAACGTCAGCAATATATTTATCTGATACGAATGTGTTAGCTCCGTAGAGAATTAAAATATCAGTTGCTTCCGAAGTCTTAATAAGTTTTTCGCAATCATCGCTGTAGTAACGAGCATCAACGATAGTGATTGTCTCGAAGTAAGGCAAAAGGAATTGAACGAACGCGTTCGCAAAAGAATCCTTAAAGATTACAATAGATCTATCATTATTATTAGTAGTTTTAATATTAACAAGAGGGTGGTTACCACCTAAGAAAACATCATATTTACTTTTTGATTCTAAAGAGGCGCTGCTATAAATAGTGGCGCTTTTTGAATGTAAGTCAGTATATTCAACAACATATTCAAAATCAGTAGTTTCTGGAACGTAAATATCTACATTATCAGTAACCTTAAAATTACCACTAGTAGAAGCCATAGTACCACTAAAATCTTTGGCAGCTCTCATAATATTGTAGTTCATAGACAAACTATCAATATCCATTGCTTTTGCAACTGAATCAAACGCATACTTTGCACCAAGACTAGTCCAATGGTGATCACTCTTGTAATAAATATCTTCATATTTATGAGCCTTAAGAACGTCAGTAATATTAACAAAAATTAAGTAAGGCTCCAATGTTTTTTGAGCAAATTCGATATCAGAAAGCTGGTCATGAATAGGGAAATAAACAGGGCGCAGATAATCGAGCACACTAACGCTATTAGGAACGAGTGTCATATAAGTACGCTGAAGTGGATGGCTATCAGCAAACTTGGCTACTGCTAAAAGGTTCTTTGCATAAGTTTCATCAGGAACGGTTACGTCTTCGAAAAGATAATTTCCGCATCCAAGCCAAACACCATTAAAGTTTTCATGTCCCGTATATTTATCAGTTAAGAATTTAAGAGAAATCCATTGATCGCGAAGGAAAAATTGGTCAGCAACAAAGTTTTCAGAATCACTCATAAATTTTCCAGAAGTTAAAGTATTTAAGGTAAACTCAGGAAATCCAGCTAAGGTACGATTTTCATTTTCTGAAAACGATTTATCATGCATCATAATAAGACATGCATCTGCAAAAATTATTACAGTTGCAAATATTATTAAAACACATTTAAAAATTCGTTTGTTTTGTCCTGCCAAAGTTTCTCCTTAGAATCTAAAATATAAGAATGGGTTGTAAGTAGAATTTACGAGATACGCAATAGATAAAATAAAAATTATTGCGTAACATGCAACACAAATTATATTAAAACCAATTCCTTTTTTAGAAGCAATTTTATTAAACAAATTCTTTATAACAGGGGTTGAACAAATACCACAAGCTATAAGAAGAATTATATTCGTCTTAAAGAAGTAGAGCGTATCCATATTTGCAGCAGTGTTTCCTAACATGCCAAACATAGATTGGAAGTTTAAGCTAAGTTCTTGTATAGAGTTTGATGAGAATAAAAGCCATCCAAATAAAGTAACAATAATCGAGTAGATGTATTGGAAAACTTTAGGAAGCTTAGCAAGCCCTTTTCCATAAATATATTTTTCGAGTATCAAAAGAATAGCATAGTAAAGTCCCCAAAGAACAAAGTTCCAAGCCGCACCATGCCAAAATCCAGTTAAGGCCCATACAACTAAAATATTAAATATATGTCTTAAAGCGCCAACGCGATTTCCACCGAGAGGAATATAAAGATATTCTCTAAACCATGTGCCAAGCGAAATATGCCATCTGCGCCAAAATTCAGTTGCACTAGTAGAGATGTATGGATAATCGAAGTTCTTCATGAAATCAAATCCGAGCATCTTACCTAAACCAATAGCCATATCTGAATATCCAGAAAAGTCAAAGTAAATCTGGAAAGTGAATGCTAAAACACCTAGCCATGTAGTAAGGGCAGCTCTAGAAGCTACCGGGGTAGCCATAACCTGGTCAAAAAGCATTCCAACATTATTAGCAAGTAAAACTTTTTTAGCTAGGCCGACAATAAATAAAGTTGCGCCTTCGGCAATTTTATCTAGTTCTAAAGTACGCTCGTTAAGTTGTTCTTCAATATCCGCATAACGAACGATAGGGCCTGCAATAAGTTGTGGAAACATAGTAATGTATGCGCCAAAACTAATAATATTTTTTTGAACCTTCACATTGTTTTTGTAAACATCGATAACATATGAAAGTGTTTGGAATGTATAGAAAGAAATTCCAATTGGAAGCGCAAGCTCATATATCGGGATATTTACGCCCCACCATGAATTGATATTTTCAATAAGGAATCCGTAGTATTTAAAGAAACATAAAATACCAATATTAACTATGATGTTAAGAACGAAAGCAAGCTTTTTTAAGTTTGCTTTATCAATTTCGTTGTAATATGAAATACTTCTGGCAGATAAGTAGTTATAGACAATGCTAAACATCATCAAAAGGACGTAAACAGGTTCGCCCCATGCATAGAAAACAAGGCTCATTATAAGAAGAACCAAGTTCTTTAATTTGCGCGGAACAACATAATAAAGAATTAATGTTACCGGCAAGAATATGCAAATGAAAAATAAACTACTAAATACCATAATTAAAGTACTTTCTTAAAAGCCTCATCTATCTTAGTTGCATCAGGACTAACAACGTAGAGCGCATAGCCACCAGAGATGTCTAACAAATAATCTTTTGAAAGATCGTATTGCTCAGGAGCATAGCCCTTAAAGGCAGACTTTTTAGATTCAACTCTTTCTTCAATAGCCGCTCTTATTTCGGCTTCTTGCGAAGAGTCTTTAAGTTTTATAAGCAAAATTTCTTCTGCATCCATGCTAGTTACAGGTGTATAGATGAGCACATCTTCATAATCTTCAGCATTAAGGTTGTAATACTTTTTAAGAAACCTATTTGTGCTTTCTTGCATGCTTTCTGAATCTATAGCTTTTGTAACAGCTTTTTTAACTTTGCTAAAAGGTGTATCGCTAGGCGCAGGTTTTCTAAACACGAAAAAGAAGATAGCAAAAACTAAAGCTATGAAGAGAATGATTCTTATAATTGTAAAAATTTTGTTCTTAGTTTTCATGCGTCAAAATGTTTTTTAATATGGCTCTTGCCCAAAGAGGGTAGAAAGCAGGTTTAAAGTGAACACCATCGCCACGATATAAATCTTGGTGTGCATCACACAACTCAGTTATATTAATATAATTAATTCCGTGCTCTTTACAATAAGCTTCGTTATATTCGTTCCAAGGGTAGGCTAAAGCCCAACTAGGAGCCCTATCATATTCCGAAGCCAATGAAGGAGGAATTGAATTAACGTAAATTCTTGTATTAGGTGAAAGCTCTTTTAGTTTATTTATAAAGCCTTCAAAGTCACTCATATATTTTTCAACGCCGTAGCGTCCGAAACGGCCAAGGTCATTAACTCCGTAGCAAAGGAGCAAAGCTCTAGGTTTAGCAGAAGCAACCCTATCATAGATTTCAGGAATATCATAAATTGTTTTGCTGTATCCTGAGAAATTTAAGTGTTGCGGATAGAATCCAAAAGCAGAAAACTCCGCGCCACGAGAATCGCCAGCAATTACAAGTCCGAATTGCTCCAATGTTGTCCATACTTGGTCATCTTGCATAGCATCAACTCTTCCGCCACCTTCTTGCTCAGTTATTGCGTTAAGAAGAACTTTTCCCCATATAGGATAAAAGCCTGGGAAGAAATGCATTCCGTCTGCACCATAAAAATTTGCGTTGGCTTGGCAATAAGGCGACATATCAATAAATGTATAACCTTCATTATCACACAATTGTTTAAGTGCTTCATTCCTACTAGGGATAACAGCATATCCAGAACGTTTTGAAACAACTGTATCTGTCACACTCAAAATAGAAGTTAAATAAATATTAGCATTTGGATGTTGAGCTTTTATAAGACCTAAATAATAACTAACATCAGCAACATATTTTGCGGTTTTATCAGCGAAAAGAGATTCTGAGAGTTGGTATGCAATTTCGTTTAGGCCACATGAAACGACAATGTTTCTAGGGTTAAGAGATTTAAGCTGTGGCAAAATAGAAGGGACATTGCCAACACCCCATCCAATACCAGTAAGAACTCTAGAAGGGTCCATAAATCCAAAAGCAGAAAAGCCTTCCGCTCTAGAATCACCAAAAATAACAGTCCCAAGATCTGCTAGATTTTGGAAAATTTTTTCTTGTGCAATTTCATCTGCTAAAATCAATTTTTGACGATTGTTTTCAAAAATTTTATCTTCGATAGGAGCGATGTCGATAGCTTCGGCTTCTTTAATATAAGAAAGCGCCAAGTTTTGCTTGGTGCTTGTTTTAGTAGTAGAACTTGTCGGCGTTGAAATCATTTGTGCAATTCCAACAATTAGCATTGATAATATTACAATAATAACGATTACCGCTATTATAAATTTTTTGTGTTTTGATAACTTTTTCATACCATATATTATTATAAGGTAAGAAAAGCCAATGTCAATTTAAATATTGTGAAATTACTAGGAAATGAGCCGGAGCATGAACTAGAATAATACTTTTGATTTTTTACGCAAAAATGATAAAATAAAAAAGCAAAAAACTGGTGGCCCATTCGCCCCAAGAAAGAGGAAAAAATGAAAAAACCCTATTATATTACAACGGCTATAGCTTATACATCTGGCAAGCCACATATCGGTAACACTTATGAAATTATTTTAGCGGACGCAATCGCTCGCTTTAGAAAAATGGAAGGCTACGATGTTAGATTCCAAACCGGAACCGACGAGCATGGCCAAAAAATTGAAGATAAAGCTAAGGCAGCAGGCCTTGAGCCAAAAGAGTTCGTAGATAAAACAGCAGCAGAAGTAAAAAGAATTTGGGATTTAATGAATACTTCTTATGATCGCTTTATCCGTACAACAGATCCAGATCATGAAAAGCAAATCCAAAAGATTTTCAAGAAACTTTATGATCAAGGCGATATCTACAAAGGCTCTTATGAGGGAATGTATTGTAAGGAGTGCGAAGCCTTTTATACAGAAAGCCAAATTAAGGACGGCGTTTGCCCAGACTGTGGCATGGAAGTTCATCCAGCAAAAGAGGAAGCTTACTTCTTTAAGATGAGTAAATACGCTGATAAGCTTATAGAACACATCGAAACTCATCCAGAGTTTATCCAGCCAGAATCACGTAAAAATGAGATGATGAACAACTTCCTTAAACCAGGACTTCAAGACCTTTGTGTTTCAAGAACATCGTTTAAGTGGGGAATCCCAGTAGACTTTGACCCGGATCATGTTGTGTACGTTTGGATTGATGCGCTTTCAAACTATATTACGGGACTTGATTTTGATATGGATGGAAACAGCGGCGAACTTTTTGAAAAATATTGGCCGGCAGATCTACACTTAATTGGAAAAGATATTTTGCGTTTCCATACAATTTATTGGCCAATTATGCTTATGGCATTAGGAATCGAACTTCCAAAGCAAATCTTTGGTCATCCTTGGCTATTACTTGGCGAAGGTAAAATGAGCAAGTCTAAGGGCAACGTAATTTATGCAGATGACTTAGTTAAAATTTTCGGCGTAGATGCTGTTAGATATTTTGTTATCCATGAGATGCCTTTTGAAAACGATGGCACAATCACATGGGAACTTATGGTAGAAAGAGTTAACTCTGACCTTGCTAACACGCTTGGAAACTTAGTAAATAGAACAATTTCAATGTCGAATAAATATTTTGACGGCGTTGTTGCAAACAAGGATGTGCAAGGCGGCGTTGATGAAGACTTTAAGAGCGTTATTACATCTACACGCGATAAAGCAGTTGAAAAGATGAGTTCTCTTCATGCTGCGGACGCAATGAGTGAGATTTGGAATCTCTTTAAGCGTTGCAACAAATATATTGATGAGACAGAACCTTGGGTTCTTGCTAAAGATGAAGCTAGTAAAGATCGCTTGGCAACAGTTCTTTATAACTTAATTGAAGGCATCGCTATTGGTGCAAGTTTAATTAAACCATTTATGCCTGAAACATCAGAAAAGATTTTAGCTCAAATTAATACAAACGAAAGAGCTTTTGAAGATATGGATAAGTTTGGACTCTATCCATCTGGACAAAAAGTTACTGACGCTCCAGAAATTTTATTTGCCCGCTTAAAACTCGAAGAAGTATTAGAACAAGTAGATGAGTTAAATAAATAGAGGAAATTATGCATAAAATTTTTGACACACATGCACATTATGATGATCATGATTTCGATAAAGACCGAAAGGCATTGCTTCTCGGTCTTTTAGATAATGGCGTTGAATATGTAATGAATGTTTCTGCAAGAGTAGATGAGATAAAAAATTCTATTGTATTTGCTGAAGCATTCGATTTTTTCTATGCAGCAGTAGGCGTTCATCCTTCGGAAGTATATGAACTTACTGACAAAGATTTTGAGTACATAGAAAACGCATTGCAACATAGGAAAGTTAAAGCTGTTGGTGAAATTGGCTTAGATTATCACTACGAAGATACAAAAAAAGATTTGCAAAAAGAATGGTTCGTTAAGCAAATCGAATTGGCAAAGAAACATGACCTTCCTATTATTGTGCATAGTAGAGATGCGGCAGCAGACACATTAGATATAATAAAAGAAACATCTGCAAAAGATGTTGGCGGAGTAATACATTGCTTTTCTTATGAAAAAGAAATGGCAAAGATTTATCTTGATATGGGATTTTATATCGGAATTGGCGGAGTGCTCACATTTAAAAATTCGCGCAAACTTATAGAAGTGGTAGAGATGATGCCGATGGATAGACTTTTATTAGAAACCGACTGCCCATACCTTGCACCCGAACCTTTTAGAGGTCAAAGAAATGATTCAACACTTCTTAAATATGTTGTTACTAAGATTGCGGAAATCAAAAATTTAGATGAAGATGAAGTAAGAAGAATTACTTCTGAAAACGCAAAGAGAATGTATAAAATAGAAGCTTAATAAGTAAAAATTTGCCGGAACATGTCCAAAAAAACAAAGGAGAAACTATGGGAAATACTCCAAATAAAACATTAGAATTAATAAAAAAATACGACTTTTCAATCCAAAAAAAATACGGTCAAAACTTTTTGGTCGATTCTAATATTTTGGAAGCAATTGTAAACGGTGCAGGTATCACAAAAGAGGACACCGTTTTAGAAATTGGCCCAGGCCTAGGCGCACTTACTTCGTACCTTTGCGAATCTGCAAAAAAAGTTATCGCAGTCGAAGTCGACAAAATGCTTATTCCAATCTTAAAGGATACCTTAAAAGAATACGACAACTTAGAACTTATTAATGATGATATTTTGAAAGTTGATATAGCTTCTTTGGCGAAAGATGTTCCAGAAGGAATAAAGGTTGTAGCAAACCTTCCTTACTATATTACAACGCCAATCGTTATGGAACTTTTAGAAAAAGAAATAAATATTGCTAGCATCACAGTAATGGTGCAAAAGGAAGTAGCTGAGCGTATGAAAGACGGACCGGGAACAAAATCTTACGGCGCACTTAGTCTTGCAGTGCAATATTATTCAAACCCAGAAATTTTATTTACAGTTTCAAAAAACTGTTTTATACCAAGACCTAATGTAGACTCGGCAGTAATAAAGTTAGACATCTATAAACCAGAAGAACGTCCGGTTAAAATCTCAAATCCAAATCAAATGTTTAAAATTATTAGAGCATCCTTTAATCAACGCAGAAAAACTTTAGTTAATGCTTTGGGGAATGCTAGCGAATTAGGTTATGACAAATATGACATTGCTATGGCGCTTCGTAAGATGCAATTTTCTGTAAATGTTCGTGGCGAAGCTCTAACGCTCGAAAATTTTGCTGAACTAACCCGCCGCCTCACCGAAGGCGACTTCTAAAACCCACACTCAACCAACTTGCAATTTGTAAGGCTCTTTGGGCTAGAAGTTTCGTTCTTGCTCATCACCCGTTCGTCTAACTGAAACTAACGCTCGACTCAGTCGGGCCTTAATGCGCGCGGTGCCCATCCACGCGCGCCCTCCTAGCGTCTTCGCTAAGTTTCATTAAAGCCTCACTCATA
>JAZRXA010000009.1:0-6916 GCA_045599965.1 Lachnospiraceae bacterium
ATACTGAAGTGGTAACAGCAACAATTACTCATGCAACAACAACAAATCCAACATGCCATTCAGAAGGCGTAGAAACATATACAGCAACAGCAACGCTTGGCGATATAACAGTAACAGATACACGGACACAAACATTACCAAGGGGTGATCATGATTACGAAGTAAATAGTTGCACATGGGGCGACAATCATGCAACAGCACATATAACTTTAAAATGTAAAAACTGCGAACAAACACAAACACCTGAAACAACAGTAGGACATGAAACAACACCTGCAACATGCGAAGCTACTGGCAAAACAGTTTATACAGCAACAGCAACGTTTGATAATAAAACGTATACTTCTACATACGAAGAAACAATCGCAGCATTAGGACATGATTATAGTGATGCACCGACATGGAGTTGGGCCAACGATTATAGTAATGCAACAGCAACATTTACATGTAAGAATGGTTGTGGAAAAACACATATAGAAACAGATAATAGCCCAACAGAGACTGAAACAATACCAGCAACATGTATAGCTGATGGAGAAAAAACATATACAGCATCAGTTTCTTATAATAGTAATACATACACTGATACAAAAACTGCAAAAATCGATGCCCTTGGACATGATTGGGATAATGGAGAAGTAACGCGACCAGCTACAGATACCCAACCAGGTATAATTGTATATCGCTGCAATAGAGAAGGCTGCGAAGCAACAAAAGAAGAAGAATTCGGAAAAATAGCTGACGAAATAAATAGTTCAGATTTAGAGGACGAAAATATTACCGAAGACATGAGGGCAGCTGGTTTAGAAACAGTAGAAGCTGTTAAAGAGGCAATAATAGGCGTAGTTGTCAGAGAAAGTGGATTTAATGCTGATAATGTAGTGGTTAAAGAAGTTCAACTCCTTATTTCTTATAATAATGGAAAAGATTATGAGCCAATAACATCGGCAAACTTCCCAGAAGAGGGAGTTATCATTACACTTGAATATCCAGAAGGAACGAGCAAAGAAGATTCATTTGTAATTGCACATATGTTTGCAGAAACTACGGAAGCTCATACAGCAGGCGATGTTGAAATACTTGAAATACTTTCGCAAACAGAGGACGGCATTCAAGTAAAAGTAAATAGTTTGTCACCAATTGCTATCGGATATAAATTAGCTGAAAAGCCAACTGAGAAAGAGTCAAATGTGCCTCCAACAGGTACAAATAATAATACAACAGGCTGGTTTTTAGCGTTGATATTATCAGTTTTAGCAATCGGAACATGCATATTTACACAACGCAAATATAGAAATCTTAATAAATAATAATAAGAAATTAGATAAGTTATTAGTAAAAGAGAATTGCGTAACAATTCTCTTTTACTCGTATATTGGAGAAACATAATGCCTAAAACTAGAAAAATTTTAATCAGTTTATTATCGATAATATGCACAATATTTATCACATCAAATATTGGGGTTGCAAAAGATTCTGCTCATTTAAATGCGAAGTTTAACTTAAATGAAGTAAAAACGGGAGATACCATCGAACTATTAGTTGGAAATAGCGAAATGGAAGTAGCAACCTTTATTGGAAGCATTTCATATGATTCAAATATGTTAGAAGTTGTAAATAAATCAGAAGCTGTCTTAGAAAGAAGTGATGGAAATAAAATAGGTATTTCTGCCCAGGTAGAAAAAAACAATGGAGTCATTGGAATAATTTCTATAGGCACGTCTCCAAATAAATATAATGCGCAAAAACAATTAGTAAAAATTACATTTAAGGCAAAAAAAGTTGGAAAAACCGATATTTATTTATCAGAATCTTCGGATGGACCAAGCGGAATTAACGTAGATAATATTTTAGCAGCGTCAATAAATATAATCGAAGGAACAATATCCGACGAAGGTGAAACAGCAGTAGAAAAAGAACAAGAAGAGAAAGCTATTAAAGAAATAAAAATAATTACGCCACCTTCTCAAACAGATTACAAAGCAGGAGAAAGTTTTAATTCGCTGGGGATGGTAGTTGAAGTTATTTATGAAGACGGCACAAGCGAGGTTATCACTGACTATCAAATTGATCAAATACTCGTTGATGAAAATACAAAGCAAATAACAATTTCCTACGGAGATAAAACAGTTACACAGGACATAACAGTAAAACGGCGCAATAGTAATTTTGTACTAGTGCTAATAATTGTTTTGATATCATTGGGCATTATAACAGCAATAATTATCTTGTTGATGAAGAAATACAATATTAAAAGATTATATGAAATAAAATTTGTTAAATCGTTAAAAGATTATATAGAGAATATATTTAGGATAATATTGAAGAAGTAATGAGAAAAGTATCAAAAGAACTTATAACAATTTTATTAACTATTGTCATGATAGCAGTAACTGTTCCAGTTACCGCGCTAGCTGATACGCCGTTTGCTGGTGGAACTGGAACAGCTGATGATCCGTATATTATAAAGACAAAAGAGCAGCTAGATAATGTTCGCAATTATTTAAGTTCTAGTTTTAAACTTGATAATGATATTGTGTTTACGGAAGAAGACTTTGCAGTAGGTGGAGACTTTTATAACAACGGAAAAGGTTGGCAACCAATAGGAAAATCTTCAAGTAATGCTTTTAGAGGAGCATTTGATGGGAATGGATATTCGATAAAAAATTTATATGAAAATGTTGAAAGTTCGTCCACGATGTCAAATCCTTCATATGCAGGTCTGTTTGGATATGGTGTAGGAAATATAGAAAACCTAGGAATTATTGATTGCAAAATTGTAAATTATAATCTCAAGGGAACTGCATATACAGGGAGCATAGTAGGTTATATTAAGGGCGGAACAATTAATAACTGCTATAACACAGGTATTTTATATGGTTATGATTATATAGGTGGAATGGCGGGTTATGTAGAGAGTGGAAATATTTGTAATTGTTACAATACTGGGAATATAGATAAAGGAACATATATAGGTGGCATAGTAGGGAATAGCAAAGGTGCTATACTCGATGATTGCTATAATAAGGGAACCTTAACGACAGACTGCGGAGGTGTGCGTTTTATAGGTGGAATTGCAGGAAATTTGTCTGATATCAGTACAATAAGTAACAGTAATAATGAGGGCAATATAACTGCTGATTGGAAATCAGGAGTTTCTAGTGATGCGGGTGGTGTTGTAGGGTATTTAGGCGATGATAACAGTAAAATAATTAATAGCTATAACACGGGTAATATAATTGATTATGGTGACTATTCTCAAACAGGTGGAATTGTGGGATGCTCAGCTAGTGGCACAATTAGTGTTTGTTACAATGCGGGAACGATAACTGCAGATGGTTATACTCTTGCAGAAGCAGGCGGTATAGCCGGAAATGGTGGAACAATTAGTAATTGCTATAATACTGGAACGATAACTGCAACGGCTAGTAAGAATTATAGTAGTGGAAAAGCAGGCGGTATAGTTGGAAAGGGCGAAATAATTAGTAATTGCTATAATACTGGAACGATAACTGCAAGTGGTTATAAAGCTGATGGTATAGTAGGTGGTATAGCTGGAACTGTAAGTGGTACGCATAGCAACTGCTATTATCTTAATAAAGTAAATAAGGGAATAGGTTCTGGAACAGATGCTGGGGTAAAGTGTACTCTGGCAGAAATGAAAGATAAAAAGACATACGGTGAATTTGATTTTAATGATACATGGACTATGGAAGGGAATGAAGATTATTTATTCCCAGAATTACAAGATGTGCCAATGATATATACAAAATCATTAATAGCCATGTCAGTAACTAGTTTACCAAGTAAAGTTCAATACATTGAAGGCAAGGATGAATTAAATCTTTCAGGTGGAAAAATTACATTAGAGTATGATAACGGTACAACGGAAGAGATAGATATAACTTCTGGCATGGTTAGTGGTTTTGACAATACAAAAGTCGGAAAGCAGACACTTACAGTAGTATATGAGAATTTTACGGATACATTTGATTTGTATATTATTAGCAATCAATTTGCTGGCGGAAGTGGAACAATTGATGATCCTTTTATAGTAAAAACAAAAGAACAATTAAATTATGTGCGAAATTGTTTAAGTTCCAGTTTCAAACTTGAAAATGACATTGTTTTTTTAGAAGAAGACTTCAAGGCGGGTGGAGACTTTTATAACGATGGAACAGGCTGGCAACCGATAGGAACTGGTTCAAATAATGCTTTTAGTGGAACATTTGATGGAAATGGATATTCAGTAAAAAATCTATACGTAAATACAAAAACCTCATATGCAGGGCTATTTGGTTATGCTTCTGGGAATGTAAAAAATCTTGGAATGATTGATTGCAACATTGCAGGAACAGAATATGCAGGTGGAATAGCAGGATATTCATCTAATGCAACAATTGATAATTGCTATAATGATGGCAATATTGTCGCAAATGGCGATATTGATAGTTATGCAGCAGGTATAGTCGGATATGCAGTAGGGGGTTCAATCGAAAATTGTCATAATACAGGACAAATTACTACAAGTGGAGGCACAAGGATTAATGATTCTTGTAGAGGTGGAATAGCAGGTTATGCATATAATTGCATACTTAATAATAATTATAATACAGGAACAATAACTACAAGTGATAGTGTTTATGGTTACGGCGGTGGCATAGTTGGATATTTATACAGTAAAACAATTAGTAATTGTTACAATGCTGGATGCGTAACTTTAGGAAAATATACGGGTGGTATAGCAGGATATATATCAAGCGGTACAATCAGCAATAGTTTTAATATTGGAACAATATCTACAAGTGGCAGTGTTAATGGCTATGGTGGTGGTATTGTAGGAAAAAATAGTGGGACTATTAGCACCAGTTATAACACAGGAACGATAATTATATATGGTGGAATTGATGGTTATGCAGGATGTCTAGCAGGCATCAGTAATGGAAAGATTAATAATTGTTTTTATTTGAATAATTCAAATAAAGGAATAGGTTCTGGAACAAATGCTGGGTTAAAGTGCACTCTGGCAGAAATGAAAGATAAAAAGACATATGGTGAATATGATTTTGATGATATATGGACAATGGAAGGAAATGAAGATTATTTGTTTCCAGAATTACAAGATGTGCCAATGGTATTTACAAAATCATTAACAGCCATGTCAGTAACTAGCGAGCCTAGCAAGACACAATATATTGAAGGTAAAGATGAATTAAATCTTTCAGGCGGAAAAATTACATTAGAGTATGATAACGACACAACTGAAGAAATTGATATAACTTCAGATATGGTGAGCGGTTTTGATAATACAAAAGTAGGTAAACAAGAAATTACAGTAACATATGGAGACTTTAACGATATTTTTGAAGTAGAAATAGTAGCAAAGAGTCTTGCTGGAATAGAAGTAACGACGAATCCTACGAAAACAAAATATTTGGAGAGCAAGGATAGTTTAGATATAACAGGAGGAAAATTAACCCTCTCATACAATAATGATACAACAGAAGTAATAGATATAACTTTAGATATGGTAAGTGGCTTCGACAATACGAAAGTAGGCAAACAAGAAATAACAGTAACATATGGAGACTTTACCGATACATTTGAAGTAGAAATAGTAGCAAAGAGTCTTGCTGGAATAGAAGTAACGACGAATCCTACGAAAACAAAATATTTGGAGAGCAAGGATAGTTTAGATGTAACAGGTGGAAAATTAAAACTTTCTTATAACAACGAAACAACTAAAGTAATAGATATAGCTTCAGATATGGTGAGCGGTTTTGATAATACAAAAGTAGGTAAGCAAGAACTTTCAGTAACATATGGAGACTTTACCGATACTTTTGAAGTAGAAATAGTAGCAAAGAGTCTCAGCAAAATAGAAATAACGACTAAGCCTGTGAAGCTAAAATATTTAGAGGGCAAAGATAGTTTAGATATAACAGGAGGGAAATTAACCCTCTCATACAATAATGATACAACAGAAGTAATAGATATAACTTCAGATATGATAAGTGGTTTTGACAATTCTAAAGTTGGGCAACAAACACTTACGGTTACGTATGACGATCTTACAGATACATTTGAAGTGGAAATAGTAGCAAAGAGTCTTAGCAGAATAGAAGTAACGACGATACCTACTAAAACAAAATACTTAGAAGGTAAAGATGCCTTAGATGTAACAGGAGGAAAAGTAACACTTTCATATAATAATGACACAACAGAAGAAATAGATATAACTTCAGATATGGTAAGTGGCTTCGACAATACGAAAGTAGGCAAACAGGAAATTACAGTAACATATGGAGACTTTACTGATACTTTTGAAGTAGAAATAGTAGCAAAGAGTCTTGCTGGAATAGAAGTAACGACGATATCTACTAAGACAAAATACTTAGAAGGTAAAGATGCCTTAGATGTAACAGGAGGAAAATTAACCCTCTCATACAATAATGATACAACAGAAGTAATAGATATAACTTCAGATATGATAAGTGGTTTTGATAATACAAAAGTTGGAACACAAACACTTACGGTTACATATAAAAACTTAATAGATACTTTTAATGTTGAAATTATTGCAAAGAGTTTAGTTGGATTAGAAATAACAACTGAGCCAACAAAAAAAGTTTACATGAAAGGAAAAGAACAGTTAGATGTAACTGGTGGAAAGTTAAAACTAACATATGATAATGAAACAAAGGAAGAGATAAATATAACTTCAGCTATGGTAAGTGGTTTTGATAATACAAAAGTTGGAACACAAATAGTTACGGTTACGTATGACGATCTTACAGATACATTTGATATAACGGTAGTAGATGGGGTTAATGTAACCCTAACAAGCCTAAGCTGGAATAATACAGATGATGCAGTATATCTTCTTTATGATTCAGCAGTAGAAGATAAAGATATT
>JAZRXA010000010.1:0-24736 GCA_045599965.1 Lachnospiraceae bacterium
GATAAAAGCATCGGGCGTTTTTTAGGTTTTAAGATTTTTGTTCTAAAATAAATATGAAGACTGTCAAAATCACTTTTGCTTTGCGCAAACCAGCCCGAAGTTGAATCAATAAGTCTTGTTGAATCACACTCCTTTGCCAAATCATACATTTTATCAGAATCGAACTGGCCCCAACCTTCATTAAACAATGTGTAAGCAATAATACATGGATGGTTATAAAGATGACTAATCGTCTCTTTCATATGATTAATCCAAAATTCTTGGCGTTCATTATAGCTAGAAACTTTATCATAAAATTTTATTCCCAGCGTTCCTAAAAGAGTGTCTTTAAAGAAATGATAATTTCCAGAATTAACCATATCTTGCATTACCAAAATTCCAAGTTTGTCGCAAGCATAATAAAATTCTTCTGGTTCAATCTTAATATGCTTTCTAAGAAGGTTAAATCCCAATTCTTTCATCCGCAAAATATCTTTTTCATATTCATCTGGGGTTTCTGGTAAAAGAATACCTTCCTTAAAATAACCTTGATCTAGGACTCCATGAAGAAATATTGGATTGCCATTAAGGCAAACACGATTTATGCCACCTTCATCAGGTAGAATTCCAATCGTTCGAAGTGCATAATAAATTTCTACTTTGTCAGCGCAATGTTCTATTGTCTTGTAGTACAAATGTGGATTTTTAGGTGTCCAAAGAATTGGATCTTCCTCATCAAATCGAAGCATTTCGCTAAAGGTTTTTACCTCTGGCCATCTAGAGCAATCTTTAATAAAAACCTCAACATCAGCTCCGTTTAAATCAGCCGTGATTTTAATAGAATCAATATAAACATTAGGAACTTGTTCAATCCAAACGCTTTTCCATATACCTGAAGTTGGTGTATACCACATTCCTGAATGTTTCTTTTTTTGTTTACCATAAGGATAAGTTTTATCTAGAGTATCCGTAACTTCTATTCTTAAAACATTACTTCCATCCTTTACAAAATCTGTAATATCAAAATCAAACGGAAGATATCCGCCTTTATGTTCGCCAAGAAAATTATCATTTAAGAAAACTTTTGCGATTTGATCAGCTGCGCCAATATGAAGAAGTGCTCGATCATTTTCTTTAGTAAATAAAAACTCTCGTTCATAAACCAAATGCTCTTCGCTAAGACACGAAGGCACATAAGTTTCTTTTTCATTAATGAGCCATTCTCCGTTAAGATTTAAGAAACTATCTCTTTTTAATTGTGGTCTTGGATAATTGTTCCACATAATTTTGCCTAATTTATCTATCTCTCAAAAGTTACTCTAATTAACCGTTTTATAGATTTATTATTTTGCTTTATTAATTTGCTTTCTAAATACCGCGAGCAAAACTGCTAGCAATGCAGCAACGGCTAAAGCTGCAAACCATATATTTTCATTAGGAAGGAAACTTTCCGTTCCATCATTATTGATAATAACTTCCGCATTCTTAAGAACTGCCGCACCGATTGCAGGTCCAATAAGCCCCGGAATTAAAACTTGTCCAATTATACGAACACCTTGGAATCGTCCTGCTTCATTTTCGGGAATAAGATCTCTTATCTTAGCACCAAACACACTCATGCCCGTAAGGTACCCGCTCATCATAAGCAGCGAACCAATAAAAACTGGAACTGTAGTTTTTGTAAAGAACAACAGCACATACCCTATTCCGAGCATAGCAACTGGTATTCTAATAGCAAAGCCAAAACCTTTTTTGTCATAAACCTTTCCATAAAACGCTGTTACAACAGCAGCAACAATAATTGCCGGAGCCATAATTAAAACATAATTGCTCATGCCAAGGCTTTGCTCATAGTAGATGATTAAATATGGCATAAATACCTGAATTGAAATTCCGAAAATAGCAAACAGTCCAAGGATAATATAAAGAAGGCTGTTGTTTTTTATAGTCTTAGGGCGAAAGCTTGCAATTAAAGTTTCGCCAAAACTATTTGTAGATTTTGTAAGTGACTTTGAATCCTCGATAAGGAAAAATCCAAGTATACCAATAATCGTTGTTGCAATACCTATGATGTAATAAATAGTAACCCAACTTGAATGAGTGTCGAGATTAAAACTCATAAATCCGCCAAATACAATAAGTATTGAAACAAGTGGCATCATAGAATTGAAGCCTTCAATTTTTCCACGATTGGTTTCGTCACCTCTATCAGTTAGCCATGCGTTGTAAGCAGCATCATTAGCGGTTGAGCCGAAGAAAGTCATAACGCAGTCCATAACAATAGTTAACAATACACTTTTTATATAAGCAAAAGTTATAATGCTTACGCCCCAAATAATATAGCCTACACTCATAAAGGCTTTCCGCTTACCGACTTTGTCAGAAACGGCACCCATAATAATTGTTGTAAGTGCGGCAACAACTGCGCTTGCCATAACCATTGCGGAAATTTCTGCTGCCGTTGCATGAAACATCTTATAAATAAAAACATTAAAATACATGTTCTCAACGACCCATGCGATTTGGCCCATAAGTCCGAAGATTAACATAGCTGACCAAAAACGTCCGCCGAGTTTAGTTTGTTTTGCTACGTTCATAACTTCCTCCTATTGTTTGATAGCTTTCGTCATCCATTTTCCTTTTTTATATCTTATCAAAAAGATTATTGATCTGACAATCCAATCTAAAATCGTATGCGAAATCCAAACGCCAATTACGCCAAGAGCTAAGTATTTAGCCAGCATAATTCCGGCCACTACTCTAACCAGCCACATAGAAAGTGCGCTCGCAATCATTGTAAAGGTTGCATCGCCCGCACTTCGAAGAAATGTTGGGGTTACGAAACCTAGTGGCCATATAATAATTCCGTTCACTGCATGCAACATACAAACTACTTTAGCAAACTTTGTTGCCTCGGCCGAGACATCATAAATTTTAAGAATTGTTGGCGTTAAAATAATTATCAGCGTTATCCAAATAAGTGACATTATATAAACCCACTTTAATAATTTCTTAAAATAAAATTTTGCTTTGTCGAATTCACCCGCGCCGACGCACTGTCCAACAACCGTTGCCATAGCAAGGTTTATCGCATTACCTGGGATAACATGTATGCTTGCCATCGTGCCACCGATTGCGTTCGCGGTAATACTCGCCGTTCCCATTGTCGAGATGAAACTAAAAAGAATAATTTTGCCAAGCTGGAACATTCCGTTTTCAACACCACTAGGAACGCTGAAGGTAAAGATGTTTTTCAAGATTCTCTTTTCTAGTTTGAAATGCAAAATATCCCGAAGATTTAGTTCATACTTTTTCTTAAAGAGAAGTGCAACTGTTATTATTGCTGCAATCCATCTTGAAACTAATGTTGGAATAGCAACGCCTTCAACGCCGTACTTAAATCCAAAGATTAAAATTGCGTTGCCAGCAACATTTATTACGTTCATGATTATTGAAATTATTAGTGTTATGTTTGTCTTTTCCATAGCGCGGAAAAGTCCGGCTCCCGCATTATAAATTGCAATTGCAGGTACCGAAAGCATAACTATCATATAGTATTTTCGCGTTGCGCTCATAACGTCAGCATCTATGCTACCAAAAAGTTTTGTAATTATTAATCCGCTGAAAATATAAAGGAGTGCCGTAATGACAATAGAAATCACTGTCATTAAAAGTATTAGATGATGTCCAGCTTTTTTTGAAAGACGCGAATCTTCCCTTCCTAAATATTGGCAACAAACCGCAACACCGCCAGCAGCCATTGCAGAAAAGATATATTGCATAAGAACGCTTATTGAGTCAACTAGTGAAACTCCAGAAACAGCGCTGTCGCCAACTTGGGCTACCATCATTGAGTCGGCAAGGCCTACTGCAACAGATAAGAACTGCTCTAGTATCAACGGCAAAATAAGTTGCCATAATTGTTTGTTTGTAAAATCTACATGCTTATTTAATTCCATTTTCTAAGCTGCCTAATTTGACCTTCTAAGTATTATCTTCTTGCTGATCCGCCTCTAGTTACATTAAGTGAATCAGTAGCTTCGAAATGTTCTATTAAATCAATTTCTGAAGTATTTAATTTTTTCTTAGAACACTTTTGAATAACAATATATATTTTACAACCACTCTTTTTTTCAAAGTAAACGTCGCCGTTACCATGTCCCATAAGATGATTGAAAACTCTCTTTCTAACATTACCCGATTGCCCAATATAAATCTCATCATAATTCATTGGATTAAAAATCAGTTTTTTATTATAGCTTAATATAACATAGCAACCAGGATAGTCACTTTTGTCACGATCCCATGATTTTAAGAACTCATCCTGGCTAATATATTTTTTGTTTTTTATCTTATTTTCAACCTTAACTGTGATTGGCTTTAATGAATTTGAGATGACAATAATAAGGATGAGTATAAGAATTACTCCCCCTGATATAAAAAATACTGTATTATTTTCAGACATTAAAGATGATTCAAAAAACATATCCTATATAATAGCACAAAAAAAGAGCATCTGCATTGCAGATGCTCTTAAAAATTATTTTGCGTAATATACGTAATTTTCTTTTCTTGGAACTGGCTCATGATAAGGAGCATCAGGATAACCTAAAATCAAGTGGCCGATGCCTTCGTAATCGCCTTCGATTCCAAGTTCTTTAAGGATTGCTTTTCCTTCTTCAGATTC
The DNA here is from genome assembly GCA_045599965.1 of Lachnospiraceae bacterium. Taxonomy (GTDB): domain Bacteria; phylum Bacillota; class Clostridia; order Lachnospirales; family Lachnospiraceae; genus RGIG5612. The sequence continues at coordinate 4,667 of JAZRXA010000010.1, forward strand.
AAATTCTTGTTTTGCTCTATGAATCCAGCATGAACCTACCCCAAGGTCGTAAGCAGCATTCATAAGATTTCCCATTACCAAACTTCCATCATAGATGTAAGTTGGAACGCTCTTATCTGCTAAGACAATTAAAAGTTCTGGTGCTCCGTAAAACGGATCGAAATCTCCTTCTCTTCCCATAATCGCCGCATTCATTTTTGAGATTCTATCTCTTAATTCTTTATTAGTAATCGCAATGATGATTGGAGATTGTTTTCCCATACCTGTTGCTGCAAAAGTACCTGCCTCAATAATCGCTTTTAACTTTTCTTCTTCGATTAATTCTGGTTTGTACACTTTGCAACTTTTTCTTTCAACTAATGTTTTTAATGTTTCTGACATATTTTCACCCCATTTCTATATTTATTGAAAATCTTTTATATACTCATTTACTGAGCGTGTCATCTCTTTTGAAAAGTCCGAATTATATTTGCGGTTACAAAAAGCCTTTGCCCACTCTTCGAAAGTTGAATTTTCATATTTAGATGCAAAAAGTTTTTTAAGTTCTTCTTCACCTTTTGTCTGATATTGGTCTATGCAAACGATATCTTCTAACTCGCTTCTAACTGGTTTAGGCCTATCTATTTGTTGCTGCGTAGGATAGCCAAAAACTAACATAACGCATGGGAAAACATATTGTGGAAGATTTAATGTCACTTTCATTTCTTCGGCATTTTCCATTACGTCTCCTATGTAGCATGAACCGATTCCAAAACTATGTGCCGCTACAACTGCGTTTTGTGCTGCAATCGATGCATCTGTTACAGCTATCATTAAATCACCTACAGCAGGTTTTCTTGGGGCTGCGCCAGCAATCTCAAAAGCATCATACCACTTTCTAAAGTCCGCGCAAAATACCAAAACCAATTTTGCCTTAGCAATAAAAGGTTGGTTGTCACAAAGAACCGCCATCTTCTCTTTCAATTCTTGATTTTGAATATCAATGATTGTGTACATTTGCTGGTTGCCAGCTGTTGGCGCTTGCATAGCACTATTTAAAATCGTTTCGCGTTGTTCGGCAGTAATTTCTTGGTCTGTATAAACTCTAACTGACTTTCTCTCATAAAGTTCTTTAATAGTATTGTTCATGTTTCGCTCCTTATGCGCTGATTTTATCAGAACTAAAAATTACAATTGCAAAACGCAATCTTTTGCGCAAAGTCCACATCCAATACATTTTTCTTTATCAATAATAACTTCGTGTTTCATAATCCACCCTCCACTATAATATTATACCTTATTTGTATAAAAGTCATTAAAATCAAAAAACTTTTAACTCAACAAATAATAATTTCGCGAGTTCTTTTATAAAAACTAAAAGTGGTGCTCTAGGGGATGAGATACTGTAGAGCACTAAAAATAGCGTTAGTTTTTTTAAAAAGTGGTGCTCTAGAGAAAGCGACGCTGTAGAGCACTAAAAATGGCGTTAATTTTTTTAAAAAGTGGTGCTCTAGAGAAAGAGATACGGCAGAGCACTAAAAGTGAAATTCTGTTTTTTAAAAAGTAGTGCTCTGAAAGAAAAAATTTTGTAGAGCAACACTTTTTGATTTTAATGTTTGAAACGCGAAGTTGCCGGTTAGCGGTTGAAAAAAGTTCGTGCGGGATGCGAGCGAATAATTAAGACCTCGTGAAATTGCAATTTACCGAGGTCTTTACATTTTTGAATCTTGAAAATTTTTATTCTGTGGGTTTGTTTATTGAGAAGTCAGCTTTCTTGATTTTTATCATTACCATTATGATTATGACTATCAATGAAAGTACATCTGCTATTGGTTGAGCCCATACAAGACCGTTCATGCCTACTAAAGAATTCATAATATAGACTGCTGGTATTAGAATGATGCCTTGTCTTATTAAGACCGCTAAGAAAGCTGGTGTTGCTGCGCCCATTCCTTGGAGAGTTGTTTGACATATAGCAAATGGTCCTATAAGCCATGCTGTGTACATAAGAATTCTTGTGAAACTCATTGCACTACTATAAGCGGCTTCGTCTGTTAAGAAAATTTTGACAATTGGTCCCGCAAAGATAAAGCATAAGATAGCAGCTACAAGGCAAACGATTGTAGCAAATATAGTTGAAAATCTTATTCCACCTAAAAGTCTTTCTTTATTTTTGGCTCCAAAACAATATCCGAAAAATGGCTGAGCGCCACTTCCTATTCCAATTCCTAAAAGCGTAATAATCATAAAGACTTTCGAAGTTACGCCATATCCAGCTACATATAAATCTCCATACTGTGACATTTGCGAATTAATAACAATTGCTGAAAGACTTGATAGAAGATTTGCAAGTGCTGATGAAAGTCCAACTGAAACTACGCCTGTAAGAATACCTTCTTTCATAGAAAAATATTTTGGACTAATGCTTAAATTTGATTTTCCTCTAAAGAAATATAAAAGATAATAAAGTGCGCTCACAACATTTCCTATTACTGTTGCCACTGCCGCTCCAACTATTCCCCAGCCAAAAGCTAAAATCATAATTGGATCTAAAATAATATTTAAGAGATTGCCTACAACCGTACCCGTCATAGCCTTCATAGGTTCACCTTCAGTACGAATTACGTTCGAGAAACAATTCGATATCATCGAGAATACTCCGCAGCCTACTGTAATAACTAAGTAACTTCTTGTGTATCCTATTGTGCTTTCACTAGCTCCTAATGCATAAGCAATTTTATCCATAAAAATCCAAAGAACCGCCATAAAAACCAGTCCTATTGTTACGCATGCCCACATGCAAAATGAACTGACTTTTTTAGCAAGCTCTTGATTTCCCGCACCTAAAGCCCTCGAAATAACAGAAGTTCCGCCAACTCCGAAAAGAGTTCCTAGAGACATAAATATCATAAAAATTGGCGTTGCAAGAGAAACTGCTGCCACTTGCAAATCGTTATGTGTCAAACCAATAAAGAAAGTATCTGCCAAGTTATATATCATAACCATAATCATGGCTATCAGCGCTGGTATGCAATTTTTAATAATTACCTGTGGTATTGATCCATTTGCAAATGACTCTATTGCGCTAGTGTTATCTTTTTTCATTGTGTTCTCCATTTCTAGTATTTAAATATTAAAAAATTATAACATTGCATCGCATGGGTTATCCAATAGGATATCAGTATAAGTGCAATTGACACATAAATAAAAAAGAGCCTGCACTTTTTCGCAGACTCTTTATATTATTAGTTCTTTTTCCTATTTATACGTGCCATATTTGTCTACAGCATTTCTCCATGCGTGCATGTTTTCAGGTGTAACATAGTCGAGTGCAACTGAGTTTGCTGAAACAAAACCGCCGCCTGGAGCCAAGATATCAAACATTCTCTTAACTTCATCTTCAACATCTTCTGGCTTTTTAAGCATAAGTGTATTGGTATCCATTGCGCCTGCAATTGCTGCAACTTTTCCAACTTTTTCTTTTGCTTCTTTCCAATTAGTTTGCTCGATAAAATACAAAACTTTTCCAGGCTCAACATCGCAAATGCAATCAAGGCGAGTAAAATATTTTCCTTCGCACATAACAAATGGTGTAAGGTCTGCTGCAATAAGCATATCAATAAGTCTCTTAAGGCATGGCCAATAATGTTTCTCATAATTTTCAAGTGACATAAAATTATCTACGCCACAGTGAAGTGGAATAAATACATACTGTGCATGTGCCATCTTGGCTTGCTCGATTGCTGCTGGGTAAGTAACGTCTCCCCAAAGTTCTAAAGCTCTGTCAACTTTTTCTGGGTCAGTAATTACGTCCATGCAAAGGTCCATAAGTCCTCTTACATGGTCAGCAAAATCATCAAATGCGCAGCATACTGTTGTGCTTCCAAATACAGGATAACCTGCTTCAACTACGCTCATCTCAAGACCGATGCTCTTACCTAAGTAATCCATAACTTCCTGACCTGTCTTCATCATGCTTTGCAAGGTTTCTTGCATTGGTGGAAGGCCTAGTGCTGCTGAACCTAAGATAACCTGATTACAAAGTGCATAAGGATTAAGCAATGCTAGTCCTGGATAGTTTTTATATTTTTGTGGTAATACTTTTCTAAGAATAAATAATGTTGGGTCCTTAAAGAATTCATCATAATCGTCCACATCCATAAATGAATGGTCGATATATTGATAAGGTGTGTTGTCTGGCAAATCCCAATATTCTCCTGGCCATCTACAATAGTTTGAGCCTGCTGCCTCCATTGCCTTTATTGGAAAATATGTAGGCGACCAAACTACATCTGGATCGTAGTCTTGCAAAAATCTTTGCATAACCGGAAACATACATGTTGGGTCTGTCATCCACTCCTTTACTGTTACCATATTATAATGGTAAGCATAAAAATTATTCATGCATGGGATAAAAGGAACTCTGTCTGGCTCATGAAGTGAAATTGTTGTTCCTACTCTCCCTGCACGAAGTGCGATTGGTGGGATGCCTTCAGGCATTCCATTTTCAAAACTTTGTTTTACTTCCTCCATAATTTCTCCTCCCAAATAATTCACTTAGCTCGCATCCTTCACGAACTTTTTAGACGCTTTGAATATGCGCTAAAAAAAGTTGTGACGGCTTAGCTCGCACTTTCATTATAGCACAAAACAACCACCTTTTTAGGTGGTTGTTTTGTATTATATTTTTTGAGATTTATCATGTTAAGGGTTGCCCCTTTAGCATCTATTTGTTACCACTTGAGAACTTTTCCTTCATCCAAGCCCCAATTCTTAAATAGGTCATTGTAAAATTCTGGACGTTCGAAATCATATATCATTTCGCCTTTTTCATCTTTCATTGGATGCATATCTTTATATCCCATGTGTATCATACAGAAGAACTTAAGGCCTTCTACTAGCATTTCCATTTTTTCTGCTGGTACGCCCATAATCATCTCGTTGCTATTTGCAAGTGCTCTTTCTTGCTCACCTGGATCTGGAGCCGCAACTGTGATTTCTTTTGTAAGCATGCTCTCAATAAAAGTATATGCACATGAATCTACCATTTCTAAAGAAACATCTAGCCTTTTACCTGTTTTGAATTTAACAGCGCCTATTAAGTTTCTAAACTGGAAGTTATTATCGCAACTAATTAAAAATACATCTGGCTCAAAGGCAGCCTCGCATGCAGGTCCAATTAAAACTCCACAATATTTGCCATATGGAAGTCTAGGAAATCTTTCTAAGAATTTCTTTGCCTCTTCTGGATTTTCAATAAATAGGAATTTGCTTAATTGTTCAAACTCCGGAGTGCCTGGTTCGCATTTTGCATAACCAAGTCCAACAACCGGTGACCAACACCACTCTGCTTCCTTAGGAGAATAAACTGTTTTTCCATCACGCTTAGTAAGCGCTAAAGCCTGGCAAATTGAAAGATGGCCATAAGCTTCTTTACAATTTATTGCATCTGCCGGAACATCTTTAGGATCTTCGATAAATTTAATCGCTTGAATATTTAATTTAAGATCTAAAGTATCTTTTAAAAAGTTTGCGTATTCATTAAATTTTGTCATAATCATCACCTATTTAACTTAGTGTTTTTTATAGAAATCTTTACCATATTCAATAACGAATTTAGATAAAACTTCGTTCTTATGGATAATAAGTGGATCGCCTGGTTTAGATCCCATTACACCACAAACGCAAGCAAATCCGCCACCTGGTGCATAGTTATCGATTGCAGTTTTAACTGATTCAATAAGTTCTTCATCAGAAAAATCTGGGCGAGCATATTTTCCATCTTGCTTCCATCCACCAAAGATGCAAAGTTTGTTTCCGTATTTTTCTTTGAAACCTAAAAGGTCATTAGATGGTTCAGCTGGATCCCATGCTGTAACACCAATGCTAACCATATCATCCATAAACGCACCACACTTACCACAGTTATGAAGCTGAATTGGAAGTCCTCTTTCAACACCGTAGCTAATTTGACGTTTATAGTATGGAAGATATAAATCACGGAACATATCAAGTGACATAAATGGTGCTGCGATAGAAGCAGTATCATCCATAATTTCAAGTACATCTGGTTTTAATATATCAATAATCTTTTCTGTTGCCTCGCAATAGAAGTCGCACATATATTCGTTAAGTGCTTTTACTTCTTCTGGCTCTTCAAGCAATGCAATAAGACCATCTGTAAATCCCATAAATGACATAAGTTGTTGGAAATAACCCATATGAATATTTAATGTAACAGCAGTTTGAGTTCTATCAATGTGAAATACATTGAGAAGAAGATTTGCCTGTTGTTCCCAATCAACGCCTTCTAATGATGGAGCCTTAATAATATCTCTCCACTTTGTAATGTCATCCATAATGAAATCCCAAGTTTTTGGAATAAGTCCACCCTCAGCTTCAGTTACAGGGATATAATCAACACCCCAAATATCTGTGCCAGGTTGACCGTAATTAGCTCTGTGTGGGCTAAGAACAAAAGGTTCAACCATAGCGTTTGCTGGAGGTCCTTGCATACCTGGCATAGGTGCATACACATATCTAGGTACCCACTCAGGAACTTCGCCTCTTAACATCATCATATAGTTATCTTTTTCTGTTAACATAATTCAAACCTCACTAAAATCTATTTTCATTTCTTGCAATAACATCGTTTTGTTGATCTCTTGTAAGTTCAACAAAGTAAGCTGAATAGCCAGCAATTCTAACAACTAAATCTCTATATTTTTCTGGCTCAGCTTGCGCAGCTCTTAGAGTTTCAGTATCAACAATATTATATTGAACCTCTAGTCCACCTTGCTCAAAGTAAGTCTTTGTCATGTTGACTAATTTTTGAACACCATCTTCGCTAGAAAGTGCTGATGGATGGATTCTTAAGTTAAGAGCAATTCCGTCCATGTAATGGTGGTGATCAAAAGTTACTGTTGAAGCAAAGACTGCCGTTGGACCACACTTATCGAATCCTTGTACAGGGCTCATTGCGTCGGCAATAGGTTCGCCTGTATGTCTTCCTTCTGGTGTTGCCCATGTTCTGTAGCCTTGCGCAACATGATCAGAAGCTCCGTATAAACCAGCCTTATATACATCTGAGAATTGGTCTGAGCATTCGCCGCAAATCTCGTAATAAAGATTTACTACCCAATCAAGTTCTTCGTCTGCATAAGGATCAGCATTTCCATAGTGAGGAACTTCGTTTACTATGCGCTGTCTTAATTCTTCATGTCCTTCCCAGTTAGCCATAACAGCATCATAAAGTTCTTTTGTTGTGCAAAGTTTCTTATCGAAACACATATATTTAATAGTTGTTAAACTATCAGCTATTGTTGCAAGACCTGTTGCTGTACCACCGAAAGTATTATATTTAGCACCACCGTTAGTACAGTCTTTTCCTTTTTCCATACAACCTTTTATGGAAATAGACATTGCAGGTTGTGGTGCTAAGGGAACCGAAACTTCTTGAACATAGTTTCCGTAAGATACCATCATCTTTGTATAGAAAGTTGCAACCTTCTTCAAAGCCTGTCTAACTTCTTCGATAGAGTTCATCTCATAAAGATATCCGGTCTTAAGACTTCCTTGCGCACCGTTCAATGGATTAACACCATTATTAAGAGCAATCATAAGCATTGCGCCCCAAAGCATTGAGCAGTGAGGTGGGTTTGTTCCATTAGGACGCGCCCAGTCAGTTCCGCAACCTACGATTTCCTGACAACCAATAATTCCGTAATCTCTAGCATCTTCTAATTCGAATCCAAGTTCTTTAATAATAGCTGGAATAATTACTTCGTCATTTTGAAGAAGTGGAAGTCCACCAACAAGTTTGTTAGTTTCAAAAGCACATTCCCAAAGTTTGTCAGGTGAATTTTTATTTATTCTAAGCGAGATAGTTGGATCATGAAGTTTAAGTCTTCCCATAGTTTCAAGAACCATATAAGTTACTGGGTTTGTTGCATCTTCGCCAGTCTTCTTATCTACTCCGCCTAAAGTTGTGTGTTGGTAAGTATTACCAATACCAGTTGTTTGTGCAACAACTGGAGGGCCTGCATCATAGAAGCAGTTCGCTTTAAGGAAGAAAGCATCGACGATTTCTTGAGCTTCGTCTTCAGTTAAGTTTCCTTCTTTTAAATCCTTCTCTAAGAAAGGCCAAGTATATTGATCAAATCTACCAAAAGCAGGACCAGGAATAACTGTTTCCATAGTAATAAGCAAATGATAAAGAATTGTTCCTTGGCAAGCCTCCCAGAAATTACGAGCAGGATTTTCTGCCAACCAATCAATGCTATCTGCCATCTTTAGGAGCTCTTGTTTTCTATCTTCGCTTTCTACTTCGTTAGCTTTTGCTCTACATGCTTCGGCGTATCTATGTGCTTGAATTTCACCAGCTTCGCAAACAGCAATAACTGCTTTATAGAAGATGTATTTTTCCATATCATCTCCCATAATGTCTTCGTAGTGATTATCAAGCCAGTTTTGAGCTTCTTCTTTGATAGCCTTATAACCTGTATTAATTATCTTTTCATAACCTGAAATAACATGTCCTGAACTAAGTCCGTATGGGCTTGCACCCATCTTCATGTAACTAGTTACGCCCATGTCTTCAAGTTCTTTATAGCAATCAGGCGTCCAAGAAGTACTAGGAAGATCCATCTGATGGTCTTTCCAATAATCAGCAGCTTCTAGGAGTTGATGGAAATCTTCTTCAGTAATACACTGCTTTGGTTCTTCACCTTCAGGTGTATAGTAGATACCATCTTTTAATACCCACTGGTGTCCCAATACAGGTCCTAAAACCCAAAGAGATGTTCCGCCCCATTCTGGATACCTAGGACTACTAAAAATATTCTTGCCCTTATTACCAACAATAAGTTCATCATCCTGAACCAAAATAGTTCTTTTTTCATTTAAATACTTGAGCATTAAAGCACGCTTTAAAACTGGAGGATAGTGCTCATATTGTTTACACGCCTCTGTAATATAAACGGCTCTTTCCGAATCGCACCAAACAATCCTGTCGCGGATTTTCTTTCTTAGAGTTGTAATGCGTTCGGTTGCATCTCTAAATTCATACATAGTCTTCTCCTAAATTAGTGAATTACTGTTTTTATGCCGTAGCTTTCAAAAACAGCTTTTATATTATTCATTTCCTCGTCTGATGGAGGAGTCGCCTCAAAAGTAATGTTGTCATATAATCTTAGATATTTCATAGTTCCAAGATTATGATATGGAAGAAGTTGAACAACTTGTACGCTGTCTCCTAATTCCTTACAGAATTTTGCAGTTGCTTCTATATTAGCTTCGTCATTGTTAAACATAGGAATAACTGGAATTCTTATTTGGAGTTTGCCGCCTTTAGCCGCTATTTTTTTTGCATTTTCTAATATGATTTCATTTGGAACGCCTACTACTTTGTTGTGAAGATCGCTGTCCATATGCTTTAAGTCATATAAGAAAAGATCTGTATAAGGAATAATTTTTTCTATGTTTTCCCACTTTGCAAATCCAGTGGTATCAATAGCAACCCCTATTCCTTCTTCTTTTAGACGCTTTGCAAGAGCAAATGTGAAATCAAATTGGCTAAGGCATTCTCCACCAGAGATAGTAACGCCACCATCATCTCTAAAGAACGGTTTGTCTCTTAAAAGTCTTTCAAGCATTTCATCAACAGTGTAATCTTTTCCGCTAATGAAAAGTGCTTGTGGATAACAAACATTTGCGCAATCTCCGCAGTTGTCACATAAATCTCTCTTTACATGTACCATCTGCAAAGGCTCACCGCTCTTAGCATCTGCTCTAGTCTCGCCTAATTCTAAAGCGCCTTTAGTGCAAGCTTTTATACAACGTTCCTGGCAAATACTTGTTCCCTGACATCTCATAGAAATCCAACTAAGCTGTTCAAAAAATTCCTGAGATTCTGGGCTGTGACACCAGGGGCATCTAAGAGGGCAACCCTTTAAGAATACTGTTGTGCGTATTCCAGGTCCGTCCTGAACAGAAAACCCTTGTATGTCATATACTTTACCAGTTATTTTTTTTGTTTCTTCCATAATTACAAGTTAAGTTCACTACGTCTTATCATGTCATCTTGCGACTCTTTAAATACTTCAACGAAGTATGCAGAAAATCCTGCAACACGAACTACTAAGTCTTTGTATTTTTCTGGCTCAGCTTGCGCTGCCCTAAGAGTTTCACTAGATACAACATTAAGTTGAAGTTCCATGCCGCCATTCTTAAAATAGCTTTCCATAACTGCACGAAGTTTTTGGACACCGTCGTCACTAGCAAGTGATGATGGGTGGAATTTCATATTACATAAAGTTCCATTTCCAAACGCGCTTTGGTCATATTTAAGAATTGATTGCATTGTTGCCACAGGGCCATTCTTATCCATACCTTGTACAGGTGAAATTCCATCACTTAAAGGATCTCCAATTTTTCTTCCATCTGGAGTTGCCCATGTTCCTTTACCAAAAGCAACATTAAGTGTTACAGGATAGCAACCTGGTTGGTATTTACTTCCTCTATGGCCTTCGCATTTGTTAATAGCCTCAGCATAAGTTTCAGCTACAAACTTAACGAATTTATCTGACTCTGGATCACCGTTACCCATTCTAGGAACGATGCCATTAATCTTTTGTCTTAATTCTTCATGGCCTTCCCAGTTTGACATAATAGCGTCATAAAGTTCTCTTGTTGTAGCAATCTTTTGAACGAAGCAAACTTGATTAATTACATTAAGAGAATCCGCAACGTTACCTATACCGATACATGAGCTGCCAGTTGAATTAAACATAGCTCCGCCGCACTGTACGTCTTTACCGCTTTCCATACATCCTGCAACAGTTGCAGAAACAAGTGGGAGTTGTGCGTGGAAAGATGCCATTGTTTCCCAGGCATTCGTGCAGTTAGCATGCCATGGCATCCAAAAGTCGATTTGTTTTTTATATGCTTCGCAAACTTCCTCAATTGAGTTCATTTCGTAAAGGTAACCTGTTTCAGGACCAGTTTGGTGAGGTTCTGGACTACCTGGGAAGAAACTCTTAAGAGGGTTTGTTCCATTGTTAATAGCCTGAACTAAAGCATTAACAATATTGATATAACTTTCTGTTCCTGTGCCACCAGGCTGTGCCCACTCGTATCCACCGATAGCAGGTTCAACGCAGCCGATGAGACAATAATTTCTAGCATGCTCAAGAGGGATTCCGCGTTTCATCATTGCTGGAATAATAACTCCATCATATTCGAATGTTGGAACGCCACCACATCTCTTTGTACATGCAATTGCTGCTTCCCAAAGTTTTGAAGGCATGTTGTCATTTACTCTTAGAGCTAATGGTGGTGAGTGAAGTTGCAAGCGAGCAAGAGATTCAATTACCATATAAGTAACTTCGTTAGTTGCATCGTTTCCATCTTTATCAACGCCACCAACAGTTACAAGCATGCCGCTAGTATAACCAGGGTTGCAAGCCGTTGAGAATGCAGAAATACATTTATTTTGTTCTGCAATTTTTAATATGAATAAATCTGTAAGTTCTTGTGCATACTCAGGTGTTAATGTTCCATTAGCAATATCTTGCTCATAATAATGGCCAAGGTATTGATCTAGACGACCAAAACTAATGCCGTGTTGTTGTGCATCTAAACACATAGACATCTGATACAAGAAAATACATTGAAGTGCATCATAATATGTTCTGCAAGGATTTTCGATAATCCAGTTAAGTGAATCTGCCATCATAAGCAATTCTTTTTTTCTATCTGGATTAGTTTCTGCATCAGCTTTTTCTTTAGCAGCCTTAGCATAACGTTTTGTGTAAATTATGATTCCTTCAGTTACTATTTCTATAGCTGTGTAAAAATTATATTTATATGCTCCGTCTCCGCCGAAGCCATTATCTTCGAGTTCTTTCATTTTTGCTTTCGCTTCATCTCTGATAGCAGCAAAACCTTTTTGAGTCGCTATCCAGTGATTAGCAGCAAAATGGCCAACAGGGCATTGAGCATTTCCAAATGCATTAAATAATACGACGCCGTTTCCGATGTAATCTTCTTTATATTTTTTTGGAAGATACTCATCGGTGATTGCGCTCATATTGTTTTTAAGCCAAAATGCGCCCGTTTGTTTAATGTATTCTTCATCCTCTTTATCAATGTCGTATGGATCAACGAATCTGTTAGCAAATCCGCCATGCTCCATCTCTTCAAAAACCCATGAAAAAGAAGTCTCTGGATATAAGGCACTACATCTATATGAGTTGCCTTGATTGCCGACGATGACTTCATCGTCGGCAATATATGTAGGCATGTTTTCAAATAGATTACGCAAATTTTTAGCACGTTTTAAAATTCCGGTAAGCTGTTGATTTTCCATATAGAATTCAGTTACCAGTTTATATCTCGAGATATCAATACGTGGTTTTGTTGTTCTATAACGCTCACGCATCTTTGCGACACGATCGCTTACATTTTTAAATTCATGCATAACCTTTATCTCCTTAATAGGAAATTATTATTTAACAACTTTTTCAGCTTCAAGTCTCTTAAGAAGTTCATCATCAACTACGAGTCCTCTTTCTTCTCTTAACTTATTATCAACTTCAATAACGTGTTTAGGGTTGAATAATAAGATAAGGATGAATGAAATAACAGCGAGAACTGCAACGAATGCGAATGATAATGAATATCCTTGAAGAGCTACGCTACCAATCTTGAATCCTTTAACTGTTGCAAGTGTTGAAATGAATGTAGGTCCAAATGCTTGAAGGATACATCCAATAGGAGCACATGCTGCGAATACAGATGCGAAGTCTTCTCTTCTCCAATATCTTGCAAATCCGCTAAGACCATAGTTAGAAGCAGCACCCATGAATAAAGCAAGGCAAAGGCAAGCAATAAGAATGCAATATACATTATGAACTGCGCCAAGAACGCCTGCTACAAACATTATGCATGCTGTAATAATGATGGCTTTCTTTGTACCATACTTTGTATCGATCATTCCAAGTAACCAGCTTCCTAACAAAGCAAATACTGAAACTAATGTAAGGATTGTACCTGAACCTGAACCGAAGCAAAGTTGAATAAATACACCACTAGTAGCTGGTGCGAATGCTAATGCTGAAAGTTCACTATCATACTCTCCGATAACCTGTACGATTTGAACCATCATACCAACTGATGAAAGTAAAATGAAAGCTTCTGAAATTACTAAGAACCAAGTATCTCTTAAGCCAAATACTTTCTTTCTTGTCCATACAGTGTTCTTCTTAGCTTCAAGTTCTGCCATAAGCATTGCCTGTGCAGCTTCAGCAGTCATGTTCTTATCATTATCTCTGTAGCAACCGCATTGTTCTGGATAATCTGTAATAAAGATTGCGCAGAATATAACGCCTAAGATTGAGATAAGTAAGAATGGTGAGAATGCCCAGAATCTTCCATATGTACCTGCTGCGAACATGAACATTGTAAGTAAGAGTCCGTTTACGATTGGGAATGCAAATGTTGCAATACCCATAACTGTACCTCTTCTTCTTGGGAACCAGTTACCAATAAGAATTGTTACAAAGAAACTACTCCATAAAACTGAAGATACAGTTAAAATAACATAGCATACATACCAGAAAACGATTGATCCAATGTTTTTGCCTGTTGTGTCACCTGGAATTAACATTACACCAAGTGCACTAACGATTGTAATAAATCCAAAGATTAATCCCATCCATTTGATGCTCTTAATCTTGCCCATATTAGGAGCAAAAACAAAGAATTGCAAAATAACAGCGATAATACTTGCACCTGTGTAAACCCATGTTAATACTTGAGTACTAATAAATTCAGCACCAAGTATGTTCTGAGGATAACTTGTGAAAGCACTAAATGCTGCATATGCGAACATTTGATAGAAAACGAGGATCCATCCACGACCACCGAATCCTATGCTTTTTTTCTTTTCCATACTTTAACCTCCTCTTTTTAATTAATTAAAAATAGTATGATAGTTTATTTTACTATTTTGCAAAGAAATTTGACTGGGTATTTTTTTGAAATTAAACCCATAAAGTGTGCATAATGCACATTAATTTTGGCGACATTTTTATTATATTTGTTGTTTATTTGCCATTTACTTATCTTTTTCTTTATTATTTCTTTTTTATAGGTTAAACTAATTGTAATATTTTTTATTAATCAGGAGAGAGATTATGTTAATACCACTTTCAGTTCTTTTATATTCAATAGAAGAAAAATATAATTTTCAAACGTCTTCAAAGCTCGATGAGAATGTTCTTCTAAAGACAATTATGATTACGCCGGAACATGACGTAAGCGATTTTAAGAAAACTTCTTTCGAAGAAAATACGATTTATTTTTGCGGTGCAAATGTTTTGCTTAGCGCACTGGAAGACAAAAAATTTAATTGTGATAACGTATCTGTTTTCTTTGTAATAAACAACTGCGAAACAAATATAAAAAATCCTTTGTTTGAAAACGTTCCAGTTGTTTTATTTGAGAACCCAGTCTTTTATAAACTTTTAAATGACGTAATGAATTATTTTACGGAACTTATTAGGTGGGATAAGTCGACGCATGAGATGATTATGAATAACTGCTCTCTCGACGAGCTTATGCAATCTTATAGTGCGATTTCAAAATTTCCTCTGATTATTTTTGATATTGAATTCCAAGTTATTGCTAGTTATTTTGATGGAAAAACTAAGAATGTTATTGTTGAAAATATTATTAAGCAAGGTCATGCTTCGGAAGAACATATGCGTAAGATGGTTGCGCTTAAATCCATAGGCCCTGAAAGTAAACAAGAAAATATGATTTCTATTGAATCATTTGATAAGTCTGGGCGTTTTAATCTTTATAAACAATTTAGAAAAAATGGTAAGCCTGTTGCTTTTGCTTTTCTATTTTGTGAAAGCAAAACTATAAACAATCGATTCATGGCTTTAATGGATTTGTTCTTTAGTAATTTGTCTTTCTATTTTTCTAATACTGAAAAATATGACAAGTTAGGAACTTATCTTCATGAATATGTAATGGAGAGTCTTATAAATTCTAGAAACTCTCTTGATGCAAACCGTCTTAATAATTATCTAAAGACCCTAGACATCCCTTCCCAAGGAAGTTTTTGGCTTATGAAAATAGGGACTGATGAAAATGAAAATATTCGTCTTGCTTATCTTAGAAAAATTATTAATGATTGTACCTATATGACTACAGCTTTTATTTACAACGAAAGTCTTTATGTTTTAGTTGTTTCTAGAAACGCTTTTATTGGTGTTGACCCAAATTTAATAAATGTTGTTATTGGTAATATTAAAGATGCCCTGCCAAAATATGACATCTCTTTCTATGTTAGTAATCCTTTTGAAAATATCAATGAGATTTATGATGCAAATATCCAATGCTCTGTTTTGGAAAGATTAATACCTAACACTAGTAAAAATAGTAACAATGTTTATATGTATGATGATTACATTATCGAGCACTTTATTACTATGCTTTCCGACAGTTTGGACCTTAACTCTATTTTACCTATGCAGTATAAGACTTTTAAGCAATGGGATTATTCTGAAAAACATAACCTTTATGAAACCCTCGATCTTTTCCTAAAGAACAATTGCGACTTTAAAACTTCTGCAGAAGCTTTAGATATTCACCGTAACACAATGTCTAATCGAATCCAAACTATCGAAGAACATCTTGGCGTTGACTTCAACGATTGTATTACTCGTCTTAAATTCACTCTTGCGTTTACTATTGATAGTTACATTAAAGACAATAAATAAAGTTTAATAAATAAAATGAAAAATGGGTGCCTCCCTGCTAGAAGCAAAAGGCACCCACTTGTTCTAAATAAATTATTTAATAAAAAAATTATTGGCTTAAAGTAAAATCACATTCACCAATATTATTCGCCAAGAATTTTATGAACTGCATCATAAATTCCAGCGTCATCGTAGCCATATCTTGCATGTAATTGTTCTGGTTCTCCGATTACTGAAAATTCATCAGGTACACCAACACGCATAAATGGTACATTAAGATTTTCTTCTGCAATAACTTCTGCAACAGCGCTTCCAAGTCCACCAATAATGTTGTGATCTTCAACAGTAATGATGCCCTTAGTTTCTTTTGCTGCAGCGCGGATTGCTTCTTTATCGATAGGCTTAATTGTGTGCATATCTACAACGCGGATGTTAATGTTTTCATCCTCTGAAAGCCAATCTGCTGCAAACAATGCGTTCATAATACAAAAGCTTGTTGCAAATACAGTAACAGCATCGCCTTCACGTACAGTGTTAGCTTTGCCAATTTGCCAATCATACTCTGTTCCTTCTGGATATACAACTGGTTCAGCTCCACGGCCGATTCTCATATAGATAGGACCTGGATGATGAACAGTCTCTTTAATAATTCTTGCGCACTGTCTTGGACCTGCTGGAACGATTACCGTCATGTTAGCAATGCTTCTCATTATTGCAAGGTCTTCAGTTGCGTGATGAGTTGTTCCGCCATTACCCATTGATAATCCAGAGTGTGTGGATACTATACGAACTGGGAAGTTTGGATATGCGATATCCGTACGAACCATTTCACATGCCCTCATTGATGCGAAAGCAGCCATTGTTGAAACATAAGGAATTTTTCCGCATGCAGCCATTCCTGCTGCAGCTGCGAACATATTTTGCTCTGCAATTCCGAAATCAAAGAATCTATCCGGATGACGCTCTTTGAACGCTCCAGTTTTATTGCTTCGCATAAGATCTGCGGTCAAAACAACGACATCTTTTTCAGTATCGCCTACTTCAGCGATAGCCTGTCCATAAATTTCACCAGAAGAAAGCATCTCAATGGTTTCAACATCAAATACTACTCCACCCATTGTTAAGACCTCCTTTGCTGTAATAGTTTATTTTTCAAATCTTCAACAGTTTCTTCATCAAGGCCGCCATAGTGCCAATTTGTTTCATTCTCCATGAATTCAGCACCTTTACCTTTAATAGTATCAGCAATGATAATTGTTGGTTTACCCTTACATTCCTTTGCACTATCAAATGCATTCTTCAAAGCCTCAACGTCATGGCCATCAACCTCGAGTACATTCCATCCAAAATCTCTCCACTTATCTGCGAATGGTTCGAGTGCCATAATTTCTTCTGTTGGTCCATCTAAGCACAATTTGTTTCTATCAACAACTGCGCATAAATTATCTAATTTGAATTGAGGTGCAGACATTGCTGCTTCCCAAATCATACCTTCGTTGCATTCACCATCACCAAGAAGCGTATATACTCTCCAGCTAGCATTATCTAATTTGCCTGCTAAAGCCATACCTACGCTGACTGAAAGTCCATGTCCAAGTGAACCAGTTGACATATCAACTCCAGGAATATAATGCATATTTGGATGCATACCAAATGCACTTTCATATCCGTTATAGTTTTCGATAAACTCTTCTGTATAATATCCTTTGTCAAGAAGAATGCCTGCGAGAGCCAAAAGTGCGTGGCCTTTACTAAGGACGAAGCGGTCTCTATCTGCCCACTCTGGATCTTCTGGTTTAACGTTCAATACATCGTAATAAAGAACTGTAAGGATATCCATAGCTGAAAGCGATCCACCGAAATGTCCGCTTCCTGCCTTAAGAGAAATATCAAAAAGTTTACAACGGAGATCTATTGCCTTATTGAACAATTCATTAATTGTCATTATTTATGGCCTCCTTTCAACTACACTTGATAAGTACTTTTACATTCTCTTTATTCTTATTTGCTTCAAAAGCTTCCATACCTTTGTCTAGGTCATAAATCTCAGAGATTATTGGCTTAAGATCAAGTCTTGGAAGAAGATTAACTGCCTTAATGAATAAGTATGGATAGAAGAATGTTGACTTAACTGTCATCTCCTTAAAGTAAGATGTTGCAAGGTGCATTGGGAACATGTAATCCATTGGATATACAGCGAAGAAGTTAAGTGTTCCACCTCTTGCTACTAAGTTGAATGAATCTTCTGCAACTGATGGAATACCTGTTGCTTCGATTACACAATCAAATCCAACGTCATCTGTAAATTCCATTGCTGCATCAAGAACGTCTTCTTCCATTGAGTTAATTACTAAATCTGCACCAAACTTTTTGGCAAGTTCGAGTTTAGAATCAACAATATCGAATGCCATAATTTTTGATGCTCCTGCTAATTTTGCAAGTTGTACTTGCAATAAACCAATTGCCCCAAGTCCACAAATACAAACTGATTTTCCAGGTCCAACGTCTGCACGCTCGATACCTCTTAAAGCAGCAGCTACAGGCTCTGCAAGAGCGCCTTCTTCTAGAGAGATTCCCTCTGGAAGTTTGTAAATTTGTTGCTCATTCCATACGAGTGTTTCAGCCATTGATCCTGGAGGAATATGTGCAATGAATTGCTCGCAGAAGTTTTCTTTTCCATTACGGCACATGTCGCAAGTGCCACAATAATAAGAAGGAGAGCCTGTTACAAGATCGCCAACTTTAAGTCCACGAATCTTTGCATTCTCTCCAAGTTCCACGATTGTTCCTGACATTTCATGGCCCATTATAATAGGATATGTCGATGCTGCACCAAGGTTTCCATCAACGATATGAGGGTCGCTTCCACAAATACCACTATAAGCAACTTTTACTCTAACATCATTTGGTCCAAGTTCTTGCTCCGGAACATCTCCTACTGCTAGGTCATTAATTCCACGTAAAATTAACGCTTTCATAGAAATACCTCCTTTTATAGTACATGCACTATTAATGCTTGACTTAATTATAGGTCTCGCACTATAATTTAGTCAAGCATATACGATGCTAATTGGTAAATTTTAAGGAGGTATTTTTCATGGAGATTACAAAACGTTCAAAAGTTAAAGACATTGCTGATGTTCCAGGCGTAGTTGATATTATTGAAAAACACACTGGCCAGGTTATGGCTCCAGCAATGTTCAAAATGGCAGCATTTATGACACTTCAATCAGCAGCAAAACAAGCTGGATGGAGCGATGAGCAGATGCAAGCATGCATCGACGATATCAACGCTGTTATTTCTGGTCAATAAATTGATCACATTAATTTAATAGAAAAAAAGAACCCTCCATTTTACAAATGGAGGGTTCCTTATATATTTTATTAAACTTCAAACTCATTCTCTTCGATAACGTACCAACGATACGATTTGGTAAACGGACGCGTTATCTTATCTATATTACATATTTCAATTTTTTCATTAACTTCAGCACATATTTTTTCGGCTTCTTTCACGTTTTTACCAAGTAATAAAAATAAAATTTTTATATGGTCAGTTGATGTTTTCTTTGCCATTTCATCGGTGAATTTTTCTTCATCTAATTCGTTTACACAACATAGCTGAGCTGCAAAAGCCATATCTACTGCGATTCTAATTTGTTCATCAGTGGCATTTCGTTTTTCATCCCCTAAGTCTTCTAAGAATTTTTGACTGAATAGTTTTGAAAATTCCATCTGATTATCGTGATTTTTAACATATTCAAACATAACTTGCTTGAGATCTGGCAACTTCGAACATACTAAAAACAAAAGGTGAACTGCAGCAATATACTTAGTAAATGGTGTACTTTCTTCTTCGCTGCAAATTTTTTCTCCTGCTTTCCATAAATTTTGTATTAATATTTCTGAAAGGCTGTTAAGAAGATCTTTTTTTTCTTTAAAGTAATGTTCTAGGTGTCCACAACTAATTCCCACCGATTGGGCAATCATTCTAAGAGTTGTATTGTCATACCCATTCTGCCTAAATAAATCATCTGCTGCTGCTAATATATCTTTTTGTCGTTGTAATCCTTTTGCTGTTAATACTGCCATCCCTTTAATGTCCCTTATGTTAGTATTAAAATTTTTTCTTTTATAAATAATATCATATATTGCCTTATGCCACCACCCTTGACACTATGATAGCGTAAACTTATTGTCAGTTGAGAAAGGTCAGAGTATCTCCTTCGGATACAAGATTTTCCGATTGGCTTTCTCAAGTCTAATCCCTGAATGTCAAAATGTCAAAAATCTTTTTCCTCCTTGCTAGCTTTGAAATTAA
>JAZRXA010000011.1:0-15498 GCA_045599965.1 Lachnospiraceae bacterium
TTTCGTTTATGACTATCCTAAGGATATTAAAGCTTTCTATATGCGCATGAACGAAGACGGAAAGACTGTTGCTGCAGCCGATATGCTAGTTCCTGGCGTAGGCGAACTTATTGGCGGAAGCCAAAGAGAAGAAAGAAAAGACCTTCTTGAAGCTAGAATTAAAGAGCTTAATCTTAACTTAGATGATTACAAGAACTATTTAGACCTTCGCCGTTATGGTTCAGTTAAGCACTCTGGCTTTGGCCTCGGCTTTGAAAGACTTATTATGTATGTAACTGGAATTAGCAACATAAGAGACGTTGAACTCTACCCTCGTTGCGCAGGAAAATTAATTTAGTTTAACCTAATAACTTATATAAAAAAATCAGCCTGAATTGGCTGATTTTTTATTGCTTATAAAACTTAAAATTTACTTAAAATATTTTACTGCTGCTTCAAACATTCTAATGTCATATTCTCCCGGAACATTTTTGTAAAGTCCTGCGCCAATTCTTTCGCTATGGCCCATCTTGCCAAATACTCTACCATCAGGAGAAGTTATGCCTTCGATAGCAAACATAGAATCGTTCGGATTAAAGTGAACATCATAAGTAGCCTTACCTTCAAGGTCAACATATTGCGTAGCTATTTGTCCGTTCAAAGCTAATTCCTTTATTAACTCTTTACTTGCTATAAATCTGCCCTCACCATGCGAGATTGGAACATTAAATACATCGCCCACATTAACTAATGAAAGCCATGGAGATTTATTTGATGCAACACGTGTGCGAACAATTTTCGACTGGTGTCTTGCAATTGTATTAAATGTTAATGTTGGACAATTTTCATCTGTGTCGATAATTTTTCCGTAAGGAACAAGTCCAAGTTTAACAAGGGCTTGGAACCCATTACAAATACCGCACATAAGTCCATCTCTTTCCTCTAAAAGCTTAGTTACGCTTTCTTTAATTTCTTGATTACGGAAGAATGCAGTAATAAATTTAGCACTACCATCAGGCTCATCGCCACCCGAAAAACCTCCAGGAATAAATATCATTTGCGAAGATTTTATTTCATTTGCAAATCCTTCAATACTTCTTCTAATACCATCAGATGAAAGGTTATTAATAACGAAAACCTTCGCCGTAGCACCAGCATCTTCTACAGCTTTTGCACTATCTAATTCGCAGTTAGTACCTGGAAATACTGGAATAAGAACGCTAGGTTTTATAGCCTTTATAGCTGGTGAAGGATAATTATCTGCTTTATAAGAGAAATTTTCTATCTCTTCGTCTTTAGATTTAACATTGCAAGAATATACTCCTTCAAGTTTGCTTTCATAAATATCAAGAAGCGTAGAAAGTTCTAATGAATCGCTACCATATGTAATCTTTCCATCATTAGTTATAGTTCCGATTACTTCGTTGCAATCAATCTCTTCGTTTACTTCGAGCAAGAATGAACCATAACCATATTCAAACAATGTCTTAACATCTAAATCTTTATTAAATGAAAAGCCTAAGCCGTTACCAAAAGCCATCTTCATAATAGCCTCAGCAATACCACCTAATCCTAATGTATAGCAAGAAACTGCCTTCTTAGAACGAAGCAAATCTTTAACCGTTTCAAAAACTTTAATTAGGCTCTCGCCTGTTGGAAGATTATTTTCGTCATGTTCTGGACGAATAACAACTACTTTGTTTCCCGCTTTTTTGAATTCAGGAGAAACTATTTCCTCGGTCTTTTCAGTAGTAACTGCAAATGAAACTAAAGTCGGTGGAACATCTAAATCTTCAAATGTACCGCTCATAGAATCCTTGCCTCCGATAGCGCCAATGCCAAGAGCCATCTGCGCCTTAAAGGCTCCTAAAAGTGCCGAAAGAGGTGCGCCCCAACGTCCGCCATCTTTTCCAGGATGTGGGAAGTACTCTTGGAATGTAAGATAAACATCCTTAAACTCAGCGCCTGTTGCAATAAGCTTACACACTGACTCTACAACGGCTAGATATGCGCCGTGATAAGGGCTTAACTCAGAAATAAACGGATTATAGCCCCATGACATAAGTGAGCAATCGTTTGTATGTTTTTTCTCAACAGAGATTTTTTGTACCATCGCCTGGATAGGTGTGAGCTGATTTTTTCCGCCAAAAGGCATCAAGACTGTGCCTGCGCCAATAGTAGAATCAAAGCGCTCAGAAAGTCCTCTCTTAGAGCAAACATTAAGATCACTAGCAAGTTCTCTATAATTTGAAACAAAGTCACCTTCTATTTTCTTTTCTATAGGCTTAGGACTCTTTGCCAAAATATTAATATGTTTTTCAGCGCCATTAGAATCTAAAAATTCTCTGCTGATATCAACAATTTTCTTTCCATTCCAGTTCAATATAAGTCGTGGATTTTCGCAAACAACTGCTACTGGGCAGGCTTGAAGATTTTCTTTATTTGCAAGTGCTAAGAAAGCTTCAACATTTTCTTTTTCAACTACAACAGCCATACGCTCTTGCGATTCGCTAATAGCAAGTTCAGTTCCGTCTAAGCCTTCATATTTTTTAGGAACAGCATTAAGGTCTATTTCTAATCCATCAGCAAGTTCTCCAATAGCAACTGAAACGCCACCTGCGCCAAAGTCATTACAACGTTTTATCATTCGGCTAGCTTCGCTGTTTCTAAATAGTCTTTGAAGTTTTCTCTCTTCTGGAGGATTACCTTTTTGTACCTCAGCTCCACATGTTTCAACTGAATGCATATCATGTGACTTAGATGCACCAGTAGCTCCGCCAATACCATCTCTTCCAGTACTTCCACCAAGAAGAATAACTACATCTCCTGGCGCTGGAACTTCTCTTCGAACGTTCGTAGCTGGAGCTGCCGCTATAACTGCGCCTATCTCCATACGTTTTGCAGCGTATCCAGGGTGATAAAGTTCATCAACAATACCTGTTGCAAGTCCTATCTGGTTTCCGTAAGAAGAATAGCCTGCTGCCGCAGTTGTAACTATTTTACGCTGAGGAAGTTTTCCGGCAATAGTTTCTGATACAGGCACTGTAGGGTCTGCAGCTCCAGTAACTCTCATAGCTGCATAAACATAGCTTCTTCCTGAAAGAGGATCTCTAATAGCTCCGCCTATGCATGTAGCGGCACCACCGAAAGGTTCAATTTCTGTTGGATGATTATGCGTTTCATTCTTGAAAAGAAGAAGCCAAGGTTCAACCTCTCCATCAACTTCAACATTAATTTTTACAGTACAAGCATTTATTTCTTCAGACTCATCTAACTTATCAAGTTTGCCTTCTTTTTTAAGATGTTTTACTGCAATAGTTGCAATGTCCATAAGGCAAATTGGTTTTTCTCTATTTAATTTCCTTCTTACATCTAAGTATTCATCATATGCCTTTTGAAGAAGTTCATCCTCAAAAGTAATATCATCAATAACAGTAAGAAAAGTTGTATGACGGCAATGATCAGACCAATATGTATCAATCACTTTTATTTCAGTTATAGTCGGATTTCTATCTTCCTTTTTGAAGTACTCTTGGCAAAATACGATATCATCTATATCCATAGCAAGCGCGTAATCCGAAATAAATTTTTCAAGTTCTTCTTTAGAAAGGTCAATAAATCCATCAAGTGTTTCAACGGAAGTAGGAATCTCATATTCAGTTTTAAGAGTAGATGGCATTTCTAATGATGCTTCTCTTGCCTCAACTGGGTTGATAACATATTTTTTTATTTCGTTAATATCATTTTCCGTAAGGTTTCCATATAATGCATAAACTTTCGCTGAACGAATTAGCGGGCGTTCCCCTTGAGAAATAAGTTGAATACATTGAGCAGCGCTGTCAGCTCTTTGGTCAAATTGGCCAGGGAGAAACTCCACTGCAAAAATATTAGCGCCTGATAAATCAGCATCTACATAAGTATTATCTAACTGAGGCTCTGAAAAAACAGTTTGCACCGCATAATCAAACAATTCTTTTGTTATGTTTTCAGCATCGTAGCGATTTATAATGCGCACTTTTTCAAGATTTTTAATGCCGAGTAATTGCGTTGCATCAGATTGCAAAGCATGTGCCTCGTTTGCTAACTCTTTGCGTTTTTCAACATAAATACGATATACCATTATTTCACCTCTAATATTTTTAATGCTTTTTGCCCGATATCATTACGATAGAATGCGTTCTTAAATGAAACTTCTTTTACTTTTTCATATGCTGCCTTTACAGCATCTTTCAAATCATCTTCAACAGCAACAACACCAAGTACTCTTCCTCCGTTTGTTAGAAGAATTTCATTGTCTAGTTTTGCTCCTGCAACATACACGTTTTCTAAAAGTGCATCCGGAATATTTAATTCAAAACCTTTTTCATAAGACACTGGATAACCTTTAGATGCCATAACTACGCAGCATGCACTCTTATTAGAAAATTTAACTTCGCACTCAGCTAAGGTTTCATTCGTTACTGCCTGCATAATAGTTAAAAGGTCGCTTTCTAACAAAGGCAAAACAACCTGTGTTTCAGGATCACCAAAACGGCAGTTGTATTCAATAACTTTTGGTCCATTTGGTGTAAGCATAAGTCCAAAATACAGGCACCCCTTAAAAGTTCTTCCTTCTGCATTCATCGCGTTTATTGTAGGAAGGAATATTTTTTGCATGCATTCCTCTTCAATTTCTTTTGTAAAATATGGATTAGGTGCAATCGTTCCCATTCCACCAGTATTAAGTCCTGTGTCATTGTCCCCTGCACGTTTATGATCCATTGACGAAACCATAGGTACAACAACTTTTCCATCAGTGAAAGATAAAACTGAAACTTCTGGTCCTGTCAAAAATTCTTCGATAACAATATTGTCACCACTTTTTCCAAATTGCTTATCTTCCATAATGGATTTAATAGCATCTTTTGCCTCTTCTTTTGTTTCAGCAATAATAACGCCTTTTCCTAACGCTAACCCATCGGCCTTCACAACAATTGGAGTAGGTGCAGTTTCAATATATTCCAGCGCCTTGCTAGCATCGGCAAAAACCTCATAACTAGCTGTTGGGATATTGTATTTTTTCATAAGGTTTTTTGAAAAAACTTTACTTCCTTCGATTATTGCCGCTTGTCTATTTGGTCCAAAGCAAGGAACTCCTATCTTTTCAAGTTCATCAACAAGTCCTAACACTAATGGATCATCCGGCGCAACAATCGCATAATCTATTTTTTCTTGCATAGCAAACTGAACTATTTTTTCTAATTCGCAAGCACCAATAGGAACGCACACCGCGTCTTTAGCGATTCCGCCATTACCTGGCAGAGCAAAAATAATATCAACGTTTTTATTTTCTTTAATTTTCTTTATGATGGCATGTTCTCTTCCGCCACCGCCTACAACAAGTATTTTCATTTTTTACCTCATCTAAAATTAATGATGGAACAAGCGCATCTTTGTAAATGCCATTACCATGTTATATTTATCTGCGCACTCAATAACTAAGTCATCACGAATTGAACCACCCGGCTCAGCAATATATTTAACGCCGCTCTTCTTCGCTCTTTCAATATTATCGCTAAATGGGAAGAACGCATCAGAGCCTAAAGCAACACCATCAATAGAAGCTAAATAAGCCTTAGCTTCTTCGTCTGTTAATGGTAAAGGCTGTTTTGTAAAATACTTTTGCCAAATTCCGTCAGCGCAAACATCTTCTTCATTTTTGTTTATGTATCCATCAATTACATTATCCCTATCAGGTCTTTTAATATCTGGCAAAAATGGAAGATTTAAAACCTTATCATATTGACGCAAAAACCAAGTATCAGCCTTGCTACCTGCTAGACGCGTGCAATGAATTCTAGATTGCTGACCTGCACCAACACCGATAGCTTGTCCATCGTATGCAAAGCAAACAGAATTTGATTGAGTATATTTCAAAGTAATAAGAGCAATTATTAAATCCCTTAGTGCATGCTCCGGAAGTTCTTTATTTTTTGTAACAACATCCGATAATAACTCTTTATCAATTTTGAAATTGTTTCTTCCTTGCTCGAAAGTAATTCCAAAAACTTGCTTATGTTCGGTAACATCTGGAACATAAGTTTCATCGATTTTAACGATGTTGTAGTTACCGCCTCTTTTTGTTCTTAAAATTTCTAAAGCTTCATCTGTATATCCAGGAGCAATAATTCCATCAGAAACTTCACGAGCAATCATAGTTGCTGTAGTCTTATCGCAAACATCCGAAAGCGCTACCCAGTCTCCAAAAGAACACATTCTGTCTGTTCCCCTAGCTCTAGCATATGCACAGGCAAGCAGCGAATCATCAAGTCCTTCAATATCATCAACAAAGCAAGCCCTTTTTAATTTTTCAGGAAGTTTAATTCCGACTGCTGCACTAGTAGGGCTAACATGCTTAAAAGAAGCTACACTAGGAAGTCCTAAAGCTTCTTTTAATTCCTTAACAAGTTGCCATGAATTAAATGCATCAAGAAAATTTATGTATCCTGGCTTTCCATTAAGAATTTCTATTGGAAGTTCTTCGCCATTATGCATAAAAATTTTTGATGGTTTTTGATTTGGATTGCATCCATACTTTAGTTCAAGTTCTTTCATATTCATTTCCTCTAGTTATTTTGATTGATTAAACGATTGGTTTCTTTTAAATCTTCTAAATTAGTATATCTAACATAAAGTGAAATACGATTGTCGTGATTTAGTGCATCCCAAAGAGAATTTGTAAATTCATCAATATCGTTAGCAATAGCAACTCTTTCTGGCTCGCCTACAAAAGTTGGCAAAGGATTTCCATCTTCAACATAAGTATGAATAAAATGTCCTAAACCCGGCAAAGCTGAATATGAAAAAGTAAATCTATTGCAAGCACTTCCCTTTTCGTCAGCACTTTTTAAAATACTCATTTCATAAGAAAAATCATTATTTTCAAAATTTAAGACAGCACTAATTCGAGGAGTAAAGTTCGGTGCATCTGGCTCAAACTCGCGATTTTTAAGAGAGCCTTTAAGGCATTTTCCTTCCTTTAATCCCTCGTAAATAGTATCGGTTTGGTCACCATTTGTAACTATTAGTTTGTTTTCAAATTTTCTTTGTGCTGCATAAATAATAAGGCTTGGATCTTCAACCTTCGAAGAATCAAAAGGCTCTGTATAAAGAACACCGTCTCTTTCTGCAAATACACGATTACGACTATTTGCACTTCTTCCCATAATGAAATAAGCTGAAACAGCGCTTTTTCCATCTTCAGATTTTCCAACTACAATTCCTCTTCCTACATAAGAGTTGTCTTTTATAAGCTTAGCGATATCATTAATTTCATATACGTTCATTTATTTTTCCTCTTTCAATATACTTTGTGCAACCATCTCACATGCCTTAGGAAGTATCTTCCATTCAGCAAGACGCATCACTCGTTTTTGCAAACTTTCCGGGGTTGAATTTTCTAAAATAGTTACTGCCTTTTGTAAAATGATATCTCCTCCATCGGCAATCTCATTTACAAAATGAACAGTAGCGCCCGTAACCTTAACACCTTTTTTAAGCGCCGCTTCATGAACCTTAAGTCCATAAAATCCCGCGCCACAAAAAGCTGGTATAAGTGAAGGGTGAATATTAATTATTCTGTGATCATATTTTTTAGTAAACTTAGAAGATAATATGCACATGAAACCTGCAAGAACGATTAAGTCGATTTCGTTTTCAGATAAAATTTTAGAAATAGCATCTTCCATCTTGCGCTGTCCCAATTCTTTCTTGGAGACAACCTCGGTTTTTATCTTTGCTTTTTTTGCTCTTTCAAGAGCATAAGCATCTGCTTTATTAGAAATAACAAGTTTAATTTTTCCGCTTTTTATTGTGCCAGTGTTTTGAGCATCAATAAGTGCTTGAAGATTTGTTCCTCCGCCTGACACTAAAACAGCAATGTTAATTTTCTTTCGTGACATCCTATCACCCACCTTTAAGATATTTTGATTTTCTTATCGGCTTTTTCAATTTCACCTAAAATATAAGCATCTTCGCCATTTTCTTTAAGAATGTCCAATGCATGTTCCGTATCCTCTTTAGCTACGACGATACTCATACCTACTCCCATATTGAAAGTGTTAAACATATCTCTTTCTTCAATATTTCCAGCTTTAGCAATTAAGTCGAAAATAGGTAATACTTTAACAGCATCTTTTTTTATAACCGCGCAAAGACCATCTGGTATACTTCTTGGAATGTTTTCATAAAATCCACCACCAGTGATATGCGAAATACCTTTTACCTTTATTTCTTTAAGCAAAGCTAAAACAGGCTTTACATAAATTTTTGTAGGAGTTAAAAGAGTTTCACCTAGCGATTTTCCTCCAAGCTCCTCAACAGGTTCTTTTAAGTTGCAATTTTCAACATCAAAAACTTTACGAACAAGTGAAAAACCGTTTGAATGAACGCCGCTAGATGGAAGCGCGATAATTACATCGCCCTCCTTCATTAATTTGTTATCGATAATTTTATTTCTATCAACAACGCCAGTACAATATCCTGCAAGGTCATATTCATCGACTGGATAAAATCCTGGCATCTCAGCTGTTTCTCCACCAATTAGTGCTGCCCCGGCTTGCACACATCCATCGCAAACGCCCTTTACTATATCAGCTATTTTTTCAGGAACATTTTTTCCGCAAGCAATATAGTCAAGGAAGAAAAGAGGTTTTGCGCCACTACAAATAATATCGTTAACGCACATCGCAACGCAGTCTATTCCAACTGTATCATGCTTATCCATAAGAAAAGCGAGTTTGAGTTTTGTACCAACTCCGTCAGTTCCGCTTACAAGTATAGGCTCTTTAATCTCTTTTAAATCAAGAGAAAACAACCCTCCAAAACCTCCAATGTCTGAGCAGACTCCAGAAGTCATAGTCGACTCAATATGTTTTTTCATAAGTTCTACTGATTTATAACCTGCTGTAATATCTACGCCAGCTTCGGCATAAGCAATAGATTTAGATTCTTCAATCATGGATTATTCCTTTCCGTTCCAACAATATGTACATAACTTGCACGATGGCAATCCAATTGCTTTTTCTAGTCCTTCAAGTGATTGAAATTCGAGCGAAGCAAGATGAAGCTTTTCGCAAATCTTTTCTCTCATATTTTTTCCGCGTTCAGTTTTTTCATCACTATATTCTTCAATATGTTCTAATCCTTCTTCTCCTTCAAGCTCAATAATAATATCCCTTGTAAGAAGTTCCATCTCATCAATAATACGAGTGAAGTTAAGAAACTTGCATCCGTACATTATCGGCGGACAAGCCGAACGCATATGAATAGCTTTTGCTCCGTTCTCATAAAGAAACTCTACAGTTTCATTAAGCTGAGTTCCTCTAACAATTGAATCATCAATAAACAAAAGTTCCTTATCTTTTATCAATTCCTTAACTGGAATTTGTTTCATCTTTGCAATACGATTACGTTCTTCTTTGCTTGATGGCATAAAGCTTCTTGGCCAAGTAGGTGTGTACTTAATAAACGGACGTGCAAATGGCATATGTGTTTTATTAGAAAATCCTATAGCATGTGGTGTTCCTGAATCTGGAACTCCTGCTACTATGTCAACATTTGGAAGT
Organism: Lachnospiraceae bacterium; assembly: GCA_045599965.1. Lineage (GTDB taxonomy): Bacteria > Bacillota > Clostridia > Lachnospirales > Lachnospiraceae > RGIG5612. The sequence goes on from JAZRXA010000011.1 coordinate 9,585, forward strand.
GTTCCATTTTCTAATTCCTTTTCAGCCATATATTCGCCATTGCGATATCGCATAGTTTCAACATTTACTCCTTCATAAGTTGAAGTTGGATAACCAAAATAAGACCAAAGGAAAGAGCAAATACGCATCTCTTCTTTTCCTGGCCTTAAAATTTCCATTCCATCTGGATTTATTTCAACAACTTCTGCAGGTTTTAATTCATAGAAATTTTCATATCCGAGTTTTTCATAAGCGAAAGGTTCGAAAGAAGTACAATAGCTATCTTCGCCTTTACCAATATGGATAGGAAGTCTACCCCACTTATCTCTAGCAACAATTATGCTGTTGTTTTCAGTTAGAATAATAACAACAGCTGTGCCATCTATCATCTCTTGCGCATAATTAATTCCTTCTGCGATAGAATCTTTTTGATTGATGAATGCCGCTACAAGTTCTGTTGTATTTACGCCTTTGCTAGAGTTAACATTTAGTTGACCACTAAACTTTTCTACATAAAGTTTAATAAGTTCATCTTTATTGTTTATTGCTCCAACAATTGCAATTGCATATTGTCCAAGTTTAGATGTAACAACTAATGGTTGAGGAGAACTATCATTAATAGTTCCTATTGCGGAAGTTCCCTCCATCTCTTCTAGAATGCCTTCAAATTTAGTACGGAATGGGCTGTTGCCAATATTATGTATTTTTCGTTGCATGCCATTCTCTTTAGAAAGAGCTGCAATTCCTGCGCTCCTCGTTCCTAGATGCGAATGGTAATCTGTTCCAAAAAATACGTCCGCTAAGATATTTTTTCGACTTGTAACTCCGAAAAATCCTCCCATAATATAAACTCCTTATTAATTTGCTTCGAAAAATAATTTTGAAAGTGTCATTGGTTCAATATATTGACCATCTTTATATACACGCATATTTCCCGATGCGATTTCATCAATAAGCATTACATTTCCATCGCTATCATAACCAAACTCAAATTTAATATCATAAAGCACGAGACCTTTTTCAAGTAAATCGTCAGCAACAATTTTTGTAATTTTCTTGGTCATGTCTTTTATGTCGTTATATTGAGCTTCGCTCATAATACCAAGAGCAACAAGAGCGTCAACAGTAACTAAAGGATCGCCCTTTTCATCATTCTTAAATGTTGTTTCTACATAAGAAGGAAGGTCTGCTCCCTCTTCAATATACTCACCATATCTACGAGTAAAGCTACCAACAGCTTTGTTACGACAAATAACTTCCAGACCATGTCCAAAAACCTTTGCTGGGAGAACTTCCATTGTAGTGTTACTTAAATCAGCTGATACAAAGTGTGTCTTAATTCCAGCTGCGTTTACTTTTTCAAAAAAGTAAACTGACATACGAAGATTAACATCTCCGACACCTTCAATAGTAAGGCCAACTGAATTTTCTCCTGGATCAAAAACACCATCTTTGCCAGTGCAATCATCCTTAAACTTTAAAAGATAATTTCCATTATCAAGTGCAAAAACATCCTTTGTTTTTCCTGTATAAACGTGTTCCATATTTTTTCTCCTTAGAATTAAATATTATTAAAGTTTTGAGGCAATATCAGCATCTTTGGCTAAAACAGCTTTTTCATCATTTGCTCTTTTTTCCAAAAGTTTGTCCATAAGTGAAGGTTCGCTCAAAGCTAAAATTTCAATAGAAAGTAAAGCGGCATTGACTCCTCCATTAATTGCCACTGTTGCAACCGGTATTCCGGAAGGCATTTGTACAGTTGACAAAAGCGCGTCAATGCCGTCAAGTGTATTTGATTTGCAAGGTATTCCGATAACCGGAAGTACCGTTTGAGCTGCAATAGTTCCCGCTAAATGCGCTGCCATTCCAGCTGCTGCAATTAAAACTCCGAATCCATTTTCCTTCGCATTTTTTGCAAATTCAAAAGCTGCTAAAGGTGTTCTGTGTGCAGATAAGATATGAACTTCATAAGGCACATCAAAATCTTTTAAGGAATCAATTGCTTTTTGGATAACTGGTAAATCGCTATCGCTACCCATTACAATTCCAACTTTTTTCATAAAAACCTCCTTAAAAATCAAAAAGGGCGCAGTTGGATTATTAAATCCCAACTACACCCAGACGGTCGGCTCAAAAATTCTTGCTCCCTTGCAGTAACCTGCTTATCCGTCAGTAACAAGAACCATATTTAAGGTACCATATTATGCCTAAAAAGTCAATTTTATATAGAAGGTGCGGGTTGACGGCTAGGCCGTTCCCTTGCACCATTAAGCACTAATATTTTAGTAAATATCTATCCATTTCCCACTGCGTAACACGATGTGAATAATCGTTCCATTCTGACTTTTTAGCACTAATATATTTATTTGCTATATGTGGGCCAAGTACATCTAAAACGAATTTATTCTTTTCCATTTTTTGGATAGCTTCATACATATTTGTAGGAAGTATTTTAATTCCAGAACGAGTAATTTCTCTTTTACTCATTTCAAAAATATTTTTGTTAACTGGTGCTGATGGTGAAATCTTATTTTCGATACCATCTAATCCAGCTTCTAAACATGCCGCTAAAGCAAGATAAGGATTAGCAGTAGGGTCAGGACTTCTAAGTTCTATTCTTGTAGATTGTCCCCTGCTAGAAGGTACTCTAATTAAAGGAGAACGATTTTGTGCAGACCAAGCAATATATATAGGAGCTTCGAAATCTGGAACAAATCGTTTATATGAATTTACAAGTGGGTTTGTTATAAGTGTTATTGCATCTATGTGCTTCATAATTCCGCCCATAAATGAATATGCCGTTTTAGAAAGACCGATAGAATTTTTTTCATCAACGAAAGCGTTCTTTCCATTCTTAAATAACGACATATTAAGATGCATTCCGTTTCCAGCCTCACCATATAAAGGTTTTGGAAGGAAACTAGCATAAAGTTTATGTTTTGCTGCCATCTTCTTAACAGCATATTTAAAAGTAATTATATTATCAGCACTTCTTAGCGCCTCGTCATATTTAAAATCAATTTCATGTTGCGCCGGTCCACACTCATGATGAGATGCCTCAATCTCGAATCCCATTTTTTCAAGAGCTAGCACGATATCTTTTCTAGCAGTTTCGCCAATATCATTTGCGCCAACTTCAAAATATTCACCGTGATCATAAACCGCATCTAAAATAGGTCTATTCTTTTCATCGGTTTCGAATAAATAAAATTCGCATTCAGGTCCAACATTAAAAGTATACCCTTTAGCTTTTGCCTTTTCGATTGCCTTCTTTAATATATATCTAGGGTCTCCTTCAAAAGGCTCATCGCCTCTGTAAACGTCGCAAATAAGTCTTGCAACTTTTCCGTATTCCTGATCCCATGGATTAATAAGAAAAGTCTTGATGTCTGGAACAAGACGCATATCGCTTTCTTCTATTCTTGCAAATCCATCAACAGAAGAACCGTCGAACATAATCTTGTTTTCCAAAGCTTTGTCAAGCTGGGAAGGAGTAATGGAAACACTTTTTAGTACACCAAATATGTCTGTAAATTGCAGACGGATAAATTTGATGTCTTCGTCATTAATTATTTTTTTAATCTCAGACTTTGTGTACTCCATTACCTTCTTCTCGCTCGCTTATAAAATAGACTATATACGGGGAATACCCTCTAAGGTGCCTGACCTTTCCCTACTTTTCATCGTTGTTGGCATTTTAAAAATAAAAAATATATACGGGCCAGACACCACAGGCACAAATTAATTGTCACGGTTAATATAGAGGTTCGGTAGGCGCCATGAGCAACCACCCTCATGGCGCTTTTCTTTTCTGTGACCTATAGATCCAATTTCAGATCTCCCTCTTTAATCCAGTTTATCTTCCTTAGTAGTAACGATACTAGCCAAGAAACTATAGCCGGAACCAATAGGCTAACTACAATTAGGCCAATCCAATCAAACACAGTGATTGAAAGTCTTAAACCATTTGCGATTTCATCTGTCCATCCGGTAATAACACCGATTTGACCTACAAATCCGCATGTGCCCATACCAGAGCTAACAGCAGCACCGTTCATCTCTAAATGAAATAGGCATGTTGCAATCGGGCCATTAACAATTGAAGCCACAATCGCAGGAATCCATATCCTAGGATTCTTTACTATATTTCCCATCTGGAGCATGCTCGTTCCTAAACCTTGAGCAACAAGTCCTCCCCATTTGTTTTCTCTAAAACTTATAACTGCAAATCCAATCATGTTTGCGCAACATCCAGCAAGTGCTGCTCCACCCGCAAGTCCGGTAAGTGATAGTGCTGCGCATATAGCGGCAGAACTAATAGGAAGCGTAAGCGCAATTCCGACAATCACCGAAACTAAAATTCCCATAAGGAATGGTCTAAGTTCTGTTGCCCACATAATTAAATTTCCAACGTACGAAGCTGCAGTTCCTATATAAGGTGCAATAAAGATTGAAAGCAATCCGCCGACAAAAACTGTCACAAGTGGTGTTACTAAAATATCCACCGGCGTAAGTTTTGAAACTAACTTTCCTGCCTCCGCGGCAATAATCGCAATAACGAAAACCGCTAACGGCCCACCAGCTCCACCACTTTCAGATGCGGCATATCCAACAGCAACAAGTGAAAATAAAACTAGCGGTGGTGAATTAAGTGCTCTACCAATCGCAACTGCCATAGCAGGTCCCATCATAGCTGTTGCAAAAAGTCCGATGGAAACGATCAATTCAACTTCTGTTAATTCACCAATTGTTTTAATGATTGTTCCAATCAACAAAGAAGCAAATAAACCTTGAGCCATCGCACCAAGCGCATCAATAAAATAACGTTTTGGCGAAAAAACTATATCTTGTTTTTTTAAATAGTCTTTAAATGACATATTGCCTCTTTTGTCAATGCGACACATATTTTGTGTCGATATGTGTAGATTTTATTCTTAATTTTTATATTTGTCAATAAAAATGTGTAAATTTTTTGAAATTTTTTTGCTATTTTTGCATTTTGTGGAATAATTATGTATTTTTTATGTGAGTTATCCACATTTATAGTCGATTTTTGGGCAATTTTTTCAATTTTTTGTCAAGTTGTCTACAATATCTTGTCGCTATGTGCAGTATTATTGCAAATTTGTGGAAATATGTCAACTATTTTTTATCAAACGCCCATTATTTTTTGCGCAAATAAAAACGCAGGTCTAAAGTCAGATCTGCTCATGTTTTTTTCTATTGCTATGCTTATTAACATATTTAATGTATAATAATTAATAATTATTAATGAAAAAAAAATTAATGGAAAAGGGGAATTAATCGTGTTTGTAGAATATTTATTATTTGGCTTAGCAGCTTTTCTTTCAATCTTGTTTGCCGTAATTTTTATTACGAGAAAAGCAAGAAAAACTGATGCAACATCTCTTGTATTAAAAGCAATTGCAAGCATTTGCTTTATATTACTTACATGTTCCGCATTTAATTTTGGCGCAAGTTTCTTCCTTGCAGTTTTAGTTGTCGCAGGCCAAGCATTTGGTATTTTAGGAGATATCTTCCTCGACATGAAATACTTATATCGTCAAGATAGTGATGTCTACACCTTTACAGGCTTTATCGTATTCTTAGTAGGCCATCTCTTCTTTACTGTATTTATGTTCATTACTTTTGGGTCAAACTTGCTAATGATTTTAATCTCACTTGCAGTAGCAATCGTTTTAGCATTAATTATTTACTTTGCATCAGAAAAAATTGCTGGTCTTGTTTATGGAAAATTTAAGTTAATCTCATCAATTTATATGTTTGTTCTAGCATTTACAATGATGTTTGCAATACTTCAAGTTTTCTTAAACAACACAGGATTCTTTACAATAACAAAGATTCTTTTAGCTGTTGGTTTTGTATTCTTTATGTTAAGCGATCTTGTATTAGCAATGATTTACTTTACACCTGA
>JAZRXA010000012.1:0-2184 GCA_045599965.1 Lachnospiraceae bacterium
CGGGAGTTTGACAGTTGAATAAGTCCATTATACCTTACAGGCTTTATAAAGCCTGCTTTTTTTATGTCAAATTTCTTGTTTTATTTTATAGTATTATATAGCATTATTTTAAGAAGTGTGATATACTATATTCAGGAGGATTTCACTATGAAAGTTACAACATCAAAGTCCAAAAATTCTGAATCTTTTTATATCGCCAAAAGTTTTATTAATAATAAGGGTAAGAGTACCTCTGTAAATGTTCGTAAACTCGGAACTCTCCAGGAACTCTTGATTGAACATGGTCCTACCCGCGATGACGTCATGCAATGGGCAAAAGAAGAAGCCAGACTTGAGACTCTTAAATATAAAAAAGAACAGCAGGCTAAGGCTGTTCAGATTACTTTTCATTCCAACCATAAGCTGGATTATGATCAGCAGGTTTTCTATCGCGGCGGATATCTCTTTCCACAGTCCTTTTACTATCAGCTTCAGCTTGATAAAACATGCCGTAAGATCAGAGATAAATATAACTTCAAATTCGATATCAACGCGATTCTTTCGGATCTGATCTATGCAAGAATCCTGGAACCTGCCAGTAAACTTTCTTCTTATAAGATTGCTTCCGAATTCCTTGAAAAACCTTCTTATCAGTTGCATGATGTTTACCGTGCTTTAGATGTTCTTGGCAATGAATCTGACTTCATTCAGTCAGAAGTTTATAAAAACAGTCATCTCATTGGTAAACGAAATGATAAGATTCTTTATTATGACTGTACAAACTACTTCTTTGAGATCGAACAGGAAGATGGTGACAAAAAATACGGAAAAAGCAAAGAACACCGTCCAAATCCTATCATACAGATGGGAATGTTTATGGATGGCGATGGAATTCCACTTGCTTTCTCCTTATTTCCCGGAAACGCCAATGAGCAGACTTCTTTGAAACCACTGGAAGATACAGTACTTCAGGATTTCGGCTGTACAAAGTTTATCTATTGCAGTGATGCCGGTCTCGGCTCTGAAAAGATTAAAAAGATAAATCACGCAGGTGAACGTGCATTTATCGTAACCCAATCAATCAAGAAGCTGAACAAGGATGATAAGGCGTGGGCTCTTGATAAATCAGGTTTCAAGCGTGTCTTTGATGACTCACCTGTTGACCTATCCGAAATCGGTGATGACGATACCGGTCTTTACTATAAGGACGAACCCTATACGCCGGGTACCTTACACCAACGCCTGATTATCACCTACTCTCCTAAATATGCAAGATATCAGAAGGCAATCCGTGATGCACAGGTAGAGAGAGCAGAAAAAATGATCAGTAGTGGCAGTGTAAAAAAAGAGCGTAAAAACCCAAATGATCCTGCCCGGTTCATCGGAAAGATCGCTGTTACCGAAGATGGGGAAGCTGCAAAGATTCAGAATTACCTGGACACAAATAAGATTGAACAAGAAGAACTTTATGACGGGATGTATGCTGTTACTACTGATCTTCTTGATGACGACGTGAAAGATATATTGAAAGTAAGCGAAGGCCGCTGGGAGATTGAAGAATGCTTCCGCATCATGAAAACAGATTTCGAGGCAAGGCCGGTTTTCCTACACGATGATGTCCGCATAAAAGCACATTTCCTGATCTGTTTTCTTTCATTGATTATCTATCGATATCTTGAAAAAGAATTAGGCAGTGAATATACCTGTGAAAGAATCCTGGAGAAACTCAAAAGTATGAACTTCGCTGATATACAGGAACAAGGATATATTCCGTTATATACCAGAGACAAACTGACAGATGCCCTGCACAAGGTTTGCGGTTTTGAAACAGACTTCCAGTTCATCACAAAAAGCCACATGAGAAATATTCAGAAAAAAAGTAAGGGAAGAAAATAAAATACTATATTTCACTACATGCAATGAAGGCCCAGAACCCAGCATAAACACTGGCATTCTAGGCCTTTTGTATTTTTTAAACTGTCAAAAACAGGATATTTGCAATAATAAACCATAACAATTTTTTTGTCAATATCCATTTTTAAAAATTTTAACTCAATATGAACCAATTCATTTGTATAGTTAACTTCCACCCCTTTTATCCCAAGGGTAGATGTTACTACTTCTAATAGATACTATGGAAATTACTTCCTCTTAATGATATCTTGTTGATGTTCATCCTTCTCTTGCTCCGGCCGGAACAGGAGC
>JAZRXA010000013.1:0-1230 GCA_045599965.1 Lachnospiraceae bacterium
CATCTCAGTACCCACAGGAACAGAAATCAAACGACATTGCGTGAGTAGTGGCGAGCGAAAGCGCAGGAGCCCAAACCAAGGTGCTTGCACCTTGGGGTTGCGGGACCGGGCCGTGAGACTGGAACGGTTAGGTGAACCGGCTGGAAAGCCGGGCCACAGCGGGTGAAAGCCCCTTAGCCGAAATCCCAACGGAGCCTACCGGCATCCCAATTAGGACGGTGCACGTGAAACGCCGTCTGAATCCGGGGGGACCACCCTCCAAGGCTGAATACTAACCGATGAGCGATAGTGAACGAGTACCGCGAGGGAAAGGCGAAAAGAACCGCTGCTAGCGGAGTGAAACAGACCTGAAATCGTGCGTCCACAAGCTATGGAAGCGTCCTTTTAGGACGCGACCGTTTGCCTTTTGCATAATGAGTCCGCGAGTCAACGTAGCGAGCGAGCCTAACCGAAAGGGGAGGCGAAGCGAAAGCGAGTCCGAACAGGGCGCTTTAGTTCGTTGCGTTGGACCCGAAGCCCATGCGAGCTATCCTTGGACAGCGTGAAGCCCCCGTAACAGGAGGTGGAGGTGCGAACGAGTGACCGTTGAAAAGGTCTTCGATGAGCTGAGGATAGGAGCGAAAGACTTATCAAGCTGGGTAATAGCTGGTTCTCTCCGAAATGCCTTTAGGGGCAGCGTCGGGCAATACTTCCAGCGGGTGTAGAGCACTGATCGATCTAGGGTCCCTACCGGGATACCGAAGTCCGTCAAACTCCGAAGACCGTTGGATTGCATACCCGGCAGTGAGACAGTGGGGGCTAAGCTTCATTGTCGAAAGGGAAACAGCCCAAGACCGCCGAATAAGGTCCCAAATCTGCGTTAACACACTAAGGCAGTGAAGTCTCTCAGACAGGTAGGATGTTGGCTTAGAGGCAGCCATCATTTAAACAGTGCGTAACAGCTGACTACTCGAGAGACTCCGCGCCGAAAATGATCGGGAGTCAAACGTATGACCGAATTCGCGGGCCGTGCTTCAAGCACGACGGTAGGAGAGCGTAGTAAGCCGGGTTGAAGGGGTGCGCGGAAGCGGCCCTGGACTGCTTACTAGTGATTATGCGGACATGAGTAACGAAAAACCGGGTGAAAATCCCGGTCGCCGGAATCCCAAGGTTTCCCGGGGCAGGTTCGTCCGCCCGGGGTCAGCCGGGTCCTAAGGTGAGGCCGAAAGGCGTAATCGATGGACATCAGGT
>JAZRXA010000014.1:0-4491 GCA_045599965.1 Lachnospiraceae bacterium
CGCAATTGCTCACTTAAAAAATCTTCAAATCTATTACTCATTTTTTCTCGCTTTCCTTTCTTTTAAGATAATCCTTTCTATATTTCTTTGCTATATCTATCTGCGATATTGGTGTCTTTTGCGTTTTCTTTATAAATCCGTTTGTAAGTATTATTTTTTTATCTACAAAGAAAAAATACAATACTCTCGTTATATCAGAACCAAATTTTGCTCTTAGTTCAAAAATACCTTCCCCTAAATGCTTGGAATACGGTTCCCTAAGCTCATAGCCATTATCAGACAGCAAGGAAATGGTATCTGTAAGTTTCGCACGCATCTTTTTATTCAAACTCAAAAGAAATTGTTTAGCTGGCTGTTCTCCATTTTCCTTTTCATAAAACAGAACTTCAAATTTCATTCATTACTCCTTTATAATTTATAGGATTTATCCTATATCGTCAAGTATTTTAATTTTGTTACTAAGTTTTTGAAAATTGGCAGAAACTGCCAGATTTGAGCGAATGGCTCACTGCACGAATGTGCTTGAATAAAAATATACAGGAAAGTATTCGTGAATACAAGGTCTTATTTATAAAATCGCAAATTGTAAATTGCGACTTTAAATCTATAAGAGGGATTTGAACCAATTAAAAATAAAAAGAGTGTCGCTGACACTCTTTTTATTTTTAACGGAGAAAGAGGGATTTGAACCCTCGCGCCGCGTGAACGACCTACACCCTTAGCAGGGGCGCCTCTTCGGCCTCTTGAGTATTTCTCCGAATTCAAAGTCTTTCGACTTCTATATTAAATTACTCGAAAACGAGTCTTTAATACTTTACACGATTTTAAGTTAGTTTTCAAGAATTTTTCTTTGCTATTTCTTTTTTTGAATTGAACCTACTTTCCTCAATTGCAACAGAAACAATATCGCCTAAAACATTGATAATATTTTGAAGGCTTCCGAAGATTACTTCGAGGTAAACTGCTACACAAATAATATGAGTTGTTGTTAAGTATGAAATAATAATAAGTGTTCCAATCAAAATTGATCCTGGTTGGTTTGGTGCACCTAATGAGAGGAATAATACTATGATGGCCAATCCAAGAAATTTCCAAAGAGAAATTTCCGCGCCACCAGCAAACATTATTGCACATCCTATGAGCATAAGTATAAGACAGTTTCCATCTAAGTTTGTCTGTGCCAATACCGGAAGTGATTCCTCTAAACGTTTTCTATCAAATCCATAATTCTTAACGCAATATCTTGTATTATATGATGTCGCATCAATTGCTGAATTTATCCTAACGTTTTCTCTAATAAGAGGTCCTAGTTTGCTTACAAATTTTTTAACATCAACTTTTCCTATTTTTAATCTAATATAGTAGAACACACAAACTATTATTAAGCCAAGTGCTACTAGGATACAAAATTCAACGACTCCCAATAACGAACTATATCCACCATCAAAAAGAATATCTAAAAATGAAACAAAGCAGAAGAATGGTAGTGCGTACATGACAACATTGAGCATCTTAGAAAAGAATGTGTAACATGCATCGGTAGCTCTTTTGATTCCCTTAAAATGTTTTCCAACAGAACAAAGCGCATACACCGCAAGTATTGCGACTACTATAATTGGGAACGGCGAAATAACCTCAAACGGCTCAAAAATATCCGCCGGCATAATACTGTCTAAGATTTGTGCGAATGTTTGATTCGTCGCCGATGCTCCATAATTTGCCTGTTCTAAAACCGATGGAAATATTTGGATAAACAAAACAAACGTTCCAAATGCTAGTATTATAGAAATAATAGACGTAATAATTGTTTTTGGTTGAAGCCTTCTAGCAAATGAACTTCTTTCTGCCACAATATAAGTGTCCACAATATTTTTAATTAGCGAGAAGAATGTCATCGGTGCGCCGACCATAAGCATAGCCTTCGTAAAAAGTTGCTCCGTAGGGAATATGTAATTATTTAAAATATTATCCATTGAAGCCGCATCTAAGAATAGGCGCAAAATAGAGTACACAACAATCGCTGCAACAAATCCAATTATGCAATAAATAAGTGCTTTTCTTTGTCCTCTTTTTACAGTAAGTTCGATTGTGTTGTAAGAAGAGTGATATGAGTATGAAAGTTTATCTTCGTATGCTTTCACAATCTTATCTTCTGGTGTAAGCTCTGCCGCATCAGTATCGATAGGAATAAACATCTTTCCTTCGAAACCAATAGAAATACTTAAATCTCCCAATCTATTTTTTTTGGAAATTTCAATGGTTGATTTGCTACAACCTTGGTCGATAATTCTATTATAAAGAGACTCGAAAACTAATAATGTCTCCAAAATAATTTCTTTGCTGACATTGTTTTCTATAAGTTTCTGCTCTAAGAACTCACTCGCTATTGAATAATTTTCAACGCTTAAATCAATTTGAATTTCTTTCATTTTTTCTCTCTTCGTCTTTATTATTTTTTCTCAATTAATTCTTTTATTGACGGCGCATTCTTCGTAAGTTTTTTAACATTAACATCCATCAATTTATTATTAGCAAGGCGCAATTGATTTCCAGTTTTTTGGAGTTCTTCTTTTGTTTTTTGAAGATAGGCAATACTTTTATCAATATCTTCAATAGCCTTTTCAAAATCATTAGCTGCGCGATTATAGTTTGTTGAGAACTCATTCTTCGCCGTCATTAACGCTTCTTCAAAATTTTCCAAATCGATTTGCTGATTCTTAACAATTGCAAGCTCTCTTCTAGCATTAACCGAGTTCATAGCTGCATTTCTAAGAAGTGTAATCATTGGAATAAAGAACTGTGGTCTTATTACATACATCTTTTCATATTTATATGATACGTCGACAATTCCTTGATTGTAAAGGTCGCTATCGCTTTCAAGCATTGAAACAAGCACCGCATACTCGCAACCTTTTTTCTTGCGATCTTTATCAAGTTTATCAAAGAAGTCTTCATTTTTATGCTTTGCAGCTGTCTCATCTGCTTCGTTCTTCATCTCGAACATAATAGAAATAAATTCAATTTCATCTTCTGAAGATTCTTTATAAATAAAGTCTCCCTTCGTTCCGTCCGAAGCATCATTGTCTTTTTCAAAATATGCATTAGGGAAAGCAGTCATTCTGATTTTGTTAAATTCATCCTGACAATATTTTTCAAGACTTTCGCCGATTCCCTTTGTTGATAAGCGCATCTTAAAATCTTTGTATTGAGCAATTTGTTCATCTTTAAGTTTTAATTCCTGCTCATATTTTTCTTTAAGCGCTTGCTCTTTAATTAAAATTTCTTTTTCTTTAGAAGTAAGTTTGTTATTTATATCGGCAAGTTCTTTTTCTTTTTCTTGAAGTGCCTCACTAACAGCGAGTTCTTTTTGCAATGCAAAAACTTCCTCTCGTTTAGAAAGTTCTTTTTCAAATTCTTTATCTCTTACTTGGTGAAGAATTTGCGCATAGCCAGCTTCATCTATTTGAAACATTTCTCCACATTTAGGACATTTAATCTCCTGCATGCAATGCCTCCTTTCATGCTTTCTATTATTATACAACAAGGCATGCGCCAAAAAAAGGGCTTTGCAAGCCCATAAACAATAAACTTTTTATTAATTTTGTTGTATAAATTTTATGACATATTTTATAATTAAGTAAGAAAACTTTAAGGGGGAGGTAATCTTATGTTTAAGTTTTTTGGAGACGGTTCACAACTTGCAAAAGATCTTGTTGATGCAGTGCAAGTTAGAAGCACGTTTAACTTTAATTGGACTTTTATTTTTATACTAGCTGTGGTTTTTTATATTTATTGGACAGAAATAAGAAAAAAAGATATGAAGGCGGTTTATGCCGGACTTGCTCTTTATGGAGTGCACTGGCTTTATGAAATTGCAAACGCCGTTATCGCTCATATCTTTGGCTATCCGCTTTGGACAGTAAGTAATGAATCTACAACTTTTATTCTTTTAATTGGTGTTTCATGGGAACTTTCTATGATGTTCTCAATCGCAGGTATTATTTCATGGAAGATGCTTCCGGACGACCTTAGCAAACGCTACTTTGCTAAGAATGGCCGCAAAGGAATCAGTTGCAAACTTGTTGGTGCAATCGAGATGGCAGTTTTGTTTGCACTCTTTGAATCTTTCCTTGCAGGAACAAGCAACAACTCATTCATTTGGGTTTATAAATGGTGGGGCGTATTGCCAGTATTCATTACGACATATGTGCCATTCTTCCTTGCAAGTAACTATGTGCCAGACATGAAACCAAAGAAGCGCAACATCTTCCTTATTGCAGAATGGGGACTTGTCGCACTTTGCTTGATCGTTTTAATCCCACTAGGAATTATTTAAGCTTTTTAATGATTAATTTTCATGGTTATGAAACGCGAAGCTTACGGCGCTTGGGCTAAGTAGGACCCTGCGCCGTTCTTCGCTACTTACGGTGGGTGGCTAACTTTGAATGACAGTACACGTTCTTTCGAGCGCCACCTTAGTTTATAAATTTT
>JAZRXA010000015.1:0-1393 GCA_045599965.1 Lachnospiraceae bacterium
CTCAAAAAAGTCACCAAAAAGTTTGGTTATATGCAAATAATTTTGTAACTTTACAGTCAAATAATCAGACTGTTATTATGAATAAAGACATCAAAATCGCACGGCTTGAAAAGCAACTGGCCACTGCTAAAAATGACAACAAAACAGCAAGAGCAGAGATTCGCAAACTAAAACGTGAGTTGAAGGATTCTAGTAAAAAAAAAGGAACAAGAATAGTTGTACTGAAAGTCAAACCGTAATCCTTACGTTCGAGTCTGTAAAGCGGTACGTCTACAAGGACTTGACCATCAAGATGGCTCTGATGCTCTGCATATTTGCCAAGATAAGTCCACGAAAGGTGGCGAAGGTACTGGAGGTGTTCAACTTTATGCTATCAAATGCGCTTGGCAAGATACCAGAGCACACAACCATACGGACGTGGATTGCCAAAAGTGGCTTAGACGCAATGAGCAATAAGGACTTCAACATAGAAGAGTCCTATGCATTGGTCGTTGACGGAAGCATAAGTGTCGGTGACCAGCAAATGATGCTGGTGCTGAAGGTACCTGCCGATCACAACGGCAAGGCAGCACTAGGCCATGCCGATGCCGAGGTTGTCGGAATGCAGGTGGAAAAGAGCTGGAAGGCTGAAGACGTGAACGGTTTCATGCAGGATGTCATAGACGAGCAGTTGCACTCCCCAGAGTATTGTATCACGGACAACGGTACAAATCTCAAGAAGGCTATTACAGACCTGGGGATTCCACATCACCGAGACATAAGTCACACATTTGCAACATTCCTGAAGGCGGTGTACAATGAAGATGCGGAATTTAGGCAGTTCTCGGAATCTGTAGGGAAGACCAAACATCTTGCACTCTCCGATGTAGCCTATCTCATGCCATGCAAGCAGAGAACCACAGCACGGTTCATGAATGTATACCCCACAGTAAACTGGGCATCAAAGGTATTGGACTGTGCCTACAGATTTACGGCAAAGGAAAAGATGCACTATTCGTTTGTTTCAAGGAATGCAAGTCTTGTTGACGAGGTCAAAGAGGACATCACGGTGTTTGAGGAAGTCATGGAACTGTGCAAGAACAAGGGACTGTCCGCTGAAAATGCAGCAAAATGCAAGGCGACAATCAAGTCCACTCTCTCATATGGCAGTGCAAGGCAAAGGAAACTTATGACATTGCTCATCTCGTATCTTGACAAGGAGAGTCAATTGCTGACGGAAGAACATCCCATACATTACATATCCTCAGATATCATTGAATCAAAGTTCAGCCTGGCCAAATCGGTTCTTTCACCATGCAAGACTTGTGGCTTTACAGAGTCTGTTCTGATGTTGCCTTTGACCGCAAAATACGCAACCCTGGAGAGTGCCGGAAAAGTGGACATAAAATCCATC
>JAZRXA010000016.1:0-4886 GCA_045599965.1 Lachnospiraceae bacterium
TTTTTGAAGTGGTACAAAACTAGTAGTTTTACGGCAAAAAAATTTTTTTAATTAAAATTAGTGTAATGGAACGCGAAGTTGCCGGTGCCTGCGCTGTATAGGGCGCGCACCGGCCTTCGCTACTTACGGTGGCTGACTTTGAATGACAGTACATGTTCTTTCGAGCGCCACCTTAGTTTATAAATTTTAAAAAAACATTTTATTTTGGATTAATATATGGAGCCGGTGGTTACACCGGCGAAGCGGCGCCGGTAGGAGTATAGCAGTGGGCGTTGGGCTAGAAGTTTCGTTTCTTGCGATTTATGAGTGAGGCTTTAATGAAACTTAGCGAAGACGCTAGGAGGGCGCGCGTGGATGGGCACCGCGCGCATTAAGGCCTGACTGAGTCGAGCGTTAGTTTCAGTTAGACGAACGGGTGATGAGCAAGAACGAAACTTCTAGCCCAAAGAGCCCTACAACTTGCAAGTTGATGAAAAGGCAGCAAAAAAAGCATACCCGAAGGTATGCTTTCGCCTAAACACCTCCTACAGGAATCGAACCTGTAACTAGCCCTTAGGAGGGGCTTGTTATATCCATTTAACTAAGAAGGCTTAGTTTGTTTTTTTAATCACATCTTTTTTAAGATATGGTCTTAGGACTTCTGGTACTACAATGCTGCCGTCTGCTTGTTGGAAGTTTTCCATAATTGCTGCTGTTGTTCTTCCGATTGCAACGCCGCTACCATTAAGTGTATGTACGAATTCGGCTTTATCTTTAGGATCGTTTTTATATTTGATGTTTGCTCTTCTAGCTTGGAAGCTTTCAAAGTTCGAGCACGAACTAATCTCTACATATCTATTGTAGCTTGGCATCCAAACTTCGATGTCATATTTCATTGCTGCTGTAAATCCTAAATCGCCAAGGCAAATCTTTACTACTCTATATGGAAGTCCAAGGAGTTGCAAAACTTCTTCTGCATCATTCGTTAACTTTTCAAGCTCTTCGTAGGATTCTTCCGGTTTTGTAAATTTTACAAGTTCGACTTTGTTGAATTGATGTTGACGGATAAGTCCTCTTGTGTCACGGCCTGCGCTTCCAGCCTCAGCTCTAAAGCATGCGGTATATGCGCAGTGTTTAATTGGTAAATCTTTTCCGTCGAGTATCATGTCGCGGTACATGTTAGTTACTGGAACTTCTGCTGTTGGTACGAGAAAATATTCTTTTCCGTCGCCAAAAACTTTGTATGCGTCTTCCTCAAATTTTGGAAGTTGGCCAGTGCCTGTCATGCTTTCTCTTGAAACCATAAATGGCGGGAACACTTCTGTGTAGCCATGCTTTTCGGTATGCGTATCTAAGAAGAAGTTCATAATGGCTCTTTCTAATTGAGCTCCTTCGTTTCTATAAACTGTAAAGCGGCTTCCGCTTATTTTTGCTGCTGTTTCAGGATCTAAGATTCCTAACTCTTCGCCTAAGTCCCAATGTGGTTTTGGCTCGAAATCAAATTTTGTAGGTTCGCCCCATTTTCTAATTTCTACGTTGTCTTCATCGCTTTTGCCTGCTGGCACTGTTGGATTAGGAATGTTTGGTATTGTAAGCATCCAATCGTTTAAGGCTTTGTCAGCTTCTGCAACTTTTGCATCGAGGCCTTTTATTTTTTCAGAGAGCTCTTTCATCTCGGCCATAATGCTGCTAGTGTCTTGGCCTTCTTTTTTCATTTGAGGAATTTGCTTTGAAACTTTGTTTTGCTCAGCCTTTAAGCTTTCAACTTCGCCCAAAAGATTTCTTCTTGTTTCATCGAGCGTTTTAAATTGCTCTAAATCAAATTCTTCGTTTCTGTTTTCGAGTGCTTTTTTTACGCCTTCGAAATCAGTTCTTAATAATTTAATGTCTAACATTATTTTGCTCCCTTGTTTATAATTCCATAAATTCTGTCGAGCTCGTCTTCAGAATAATAATTAATTTCAATTTTTCCTTTGCCTTTATCGCGGCGATTAATTTTAACTTTTGTTCCGAGTGCGGCGCCCATTTTCTTTTCTAAGTCTTTATATACAAACGCCATGTCGTCTTTTTTCTTTGTATCTTTTTTCTTTTTGCCTTCGCTTAAGTCCTTAACTAAATCTTCTGTTTGGCGAACGCTTAAACTTTTTTCTACTATATCTTTAGCAAGTTTTAATTGTTTTTCTTTGTTTTCAATTCCTAAAAGAGCTCTTGCATGTCCCGCTGAAAGTGCGCCGTCGACAAGCATTTTTTGTACCTCTTCATGAAGTTTAAGAAGTCTCATTGCGTTAGTGATAACTGTTCTGCTTTTTGAAACTCTTTTAGCAAGTTCGTCTTGCGTTAATTTATAATCATCGATAAGTTTTTTATAACTTTGTGCTTCTTCAATCGGATTTAAATCTTCTCTTTGAATATTTTCAATGAGCGAAATTTCTGCGATTTCTTTTTCGGAATATTCCTTTATTACAACTGGAACTTCTTTTAATCCCGCCTTCTTTGCAGCTCTCCATCTTCTTTCGCCTGCAATAATTTGGTAATAGTCATCTTTCTTACAAACGACAATCGGTTGAATAATTCCGTATTGCTTGATTGATGCTGAGAGTTCCTCTAAAGCTTCTTCGTCAAATTTCTTTCTTGGTTGTTCTCTATTAGGTTCAATCATTGATGTCTTAAGAACTACCACGTCCTTTTGGACTTCTTCTTTGACTTCTTCAACTTCTGATGGAATCAATAGGTCTAAGCCTTTTCCTAGTCCACCCATTCCTTTTTTCTTTGCCATAAAAACCTTCTCTTTCGATTTTCTTCTATATTATATGTAACTTTGTTTTTTTATTTCTTTCGGGACATGTCCCGGATTAATTACTCTCTTCTTGCGATAACCTCTAGTGCTAAAAGTCTGTAGCTGTCGGCGCCGGTCGATGTTGGTTCGTAAGCCGTTATTGGCATTCCGTAGCTAGGCGCTTCTGCAAGTCTTACGTTTCTTGGAATTATTGTGTTATATATGTTTTCCTTTAAGGTTGCTTTTACGTTTTCAACTACTTGCAAGGAAAGTTTCGTTCTTGCGTCGTACATCGTGAAAACTACTCCTTCAAGTGCTAGGTCCGGATTAAGTCTTTTTTTAACAAGGCTTATTGTGTGCAGTAATTGCGAAAGACCTTCTAGTGCATAGTACTCGCATTGGATTGGAACCAGTACTGTGTCCGCTGCCGTCATTGCGTTTACCGTTAACATATTAAGCGATGGCGGGCAGTCGATTAAGATAAAATCGTAGTTATCTTTTACTGGATCTAATATTTTCTTTAAACAATATTCTCTATCTTCTTTATCAATAAGTTCGATTTCTGCGCCAGATAGATTAATATTAGAAGGAAGTACCCAAAGGCTACCAAACTCGGTTTTTACAATACACTCTTCAAATGTTGCTTTCCCCACAAAAACCTCGTAGAGCGTAACCTCTACGTTTCTCTTGTCGATACCTACACCACTAGAGGCATTGCCCTGTGGATCAAGGTCAACCATAAGAACCTTTTTGTTTTCTTCTGCTAATGCAGCTGATAAATTAATCGTCGTGGTGGTTTTTCCTACGCCACCTTTCTGATTTGCAACTGCAATAATTCTACCCATAAAATTCTCCTGCTCCCACTTAATTGTATTAAAAAAATACCTTTTGGGAATTTTTGATTAAAGCGCATTATATCACACAAAACCCTTTGATTTCAAGCATTTTTGCGTTTTTGTTCCCCGCGAAACAGTTTCAATTTTAGGTGCTTAACATTCGCAAAAGTGCAAAATATTTAAAGTTTTATTGAAAAAGTGCAGATTTTGCGAAAAAATCTCTTGAAAAAGTGCAGATTTTGCTTAAAAATCTCTTGAAAAAGTGCAGATTTTGCGAAAAAATCTCTTGAAAAAGTGCAAAAAATCTTGATAAATCCCTTGAAAAAGTGTAAAAAAGTGGTATTATTAATGCGTGAGGTAATAACATATGATTGTAAGAAAAGCTGAAAAATACATAAATAATTGGATTATGCATCCTAAACGTGCACTATTGGTAACTGGTGCAAGACAAGTCGGAAAAACATATGCTATTCGAAAGTGTTTAACCCAGTCTAATTGTAACTATATTGAAATTAACTTAATTGAAAACCCAGAATTTATACTCGCACTTAAACAATCAGCTAGCATTGAAGAATTAAAACTAAATATTTCTGCGTTAAAAAACGTGACTTTTGTGGACAACGAATCTTACTTGTTTATTGATGAAGTTCAGGAGTGCGCAGATATTATTACTAAAATAAAATTTTGGGTTGATGATGGAAGAATTAAATTTATATTAAGTGGGTCTCTATTAGGCGTTGAACTTAAAAATTTAAGGTCTGCTCCTGTTGGTTACGTAGAAGAACTTAATATGTATCCGCTTGATTTTGAAGAATTCCTTATGGCGAGCAACGTAACTTTAGAAACTATAGATTATTTGAAAAATTGCTTTCTTAATTTAGATCCTATAACAGATGTAATAAACAATAAAATGTTTGCCCATCTTAATAGATATTTAGTAGTAGGTGGAATGCCTGGTGTTGTTGCCGACTTCATTAAACACAATGATTTTTTTGGGGTAAGACAATGTCAGGCCGAAATTGAACAAACATATATTGGAGATATGGCTCTTCATGCTCCTAAAGGCATGGCTGTTCAAATACAGTTTGTTTGACAAAGTTTGCCTGCACAGCTTTCCAGAGAGTCTTCGAAAAAATTTAAATATTCAGATGTTGAAAAAAATGGGAGAGAAGCAAAGTTTCGTGAGCCTCTTGCGTGGCTTGAATCGGCTGGTCTTGTAAATTTGAATTATCAGACATCAGATGTAGAGGCACCTATTATTCCAAATAAAGATGGAAAATTTTTCAAGGTTTATA
>JAZRXA010000017.1:0-23268 GCA_045599965.1 Lachnospiraceae bacterium
TTTTCCTGCAACATCTAACCTCCATTTTTTTTGAAGTTCTCCGTAAAGCGCATCAGAATATGAATAAACTAATATATAAAACATATAAAGAACTATAGATATTTTTTCAGTTGCGCTATATTCGGAAACTATTGTCCATATACCGCCGACAATTATTGTAAGAATGATAGTTATGATTTTTACGGCATAATAATCACCCGCCGAATATCTTCCTTTAACATCAGAAACCTGGTAAGTTTTCACACCAAAAGCTGCAATAATCAAGAATACGTTTCCACACGAAATAGAAAGTGAAAGAATTCCTGAATCTGCATAACCTGAAAGCCTTACTACCAAAACCATCATAAGCCATTGGCAGAAAAACATTACAAAGGTTCCTATAGAATTCCATACTATATTCTTTTTTATTGAAACTTGGTTTTCCATTATTTAATAGCTAAAGCTTTTTCTAGTTTTATATGTGCTCCGCCTTTTTCAATCTTAAAGCAGGAATTATCAACTATATCCTTTTCATCAATAAACAATGATGAATAGCGTTCCTTAAATCTATCGTCAACTTTATACAAATATACATAAGTATATTTGCCCTCGCTAAGAGCCATTTCCCATTCCTCTGCCGTCATATCTTTAGTCCAAACATCTTTTACAGAATATGGATCGCCAAGACTCCATCCCATTTCATAATCGTATGAAAGTGAAACCGGAGTAGCTAAATAATAAGCAACTTGATAATCACGTCCGTTTGTATTTTGTGCGATAAAGTAAACTCTATCTTTCTTGTAATTCATCTGTTCAAAAGTTTTTTCTGCTCTAAAGTAAGCTTCTCTTTTTACTTTTGTTTTTTGTATTGTGTTTTCGCATTTAATCATGTTTGAGTTTATCTTTCCCCAAGGAGCAAAAAGTGCTACTAATGCAATTGGGAAAAGTGCTAGAATCAATCCTGCTCCTTCAAATCTGTCGAATATCTCGTCCATAATTAAATATATGAAGAATATAACTGCGCCTAGTAAGAATGTGCAGATATATCTATCCATTGATGCTAGTGAAGCTGACTCAATAGGAATAAACAAGTAAATATACATAAAGCAAAGAGCTGCTAAAAACGCAACATATCCAAGTGTAAGTAAAATACAAAATAGTGCCGTTCTTCCTCTTTCTTTACCTTTTTTCGCTAATAAAATTGCAATAATAGTTAATGCTGCAAAAACAGCAATCCACCAAACATAAGGCATATTTAATTTTTCATTTCCAGTATTAACTATAAGTGATTTTAAGAAATGTGAAATTATATCAGATGCGCCCTGGGACTTTTCATTTGTAACTTCGACATAATCAAATACTTGAAGCATGTGATTCTTTGCTGTAAAAAGTTTCCAAGATGCGTATGCTAATCCACTAATTAATATATAGAAAATAAATCCAAATCCACCTTTTTTCTTAAACATTCTTCCAAACTCTTTGCGTTTGAATGCCAAAACGTCAATAAGGATTAAAAGAAATACAGCAAGTGCAAAAATTTCGCTACTTGGCTTAATCAAGATAAGAACTGCGCTTCCTAGACCAAGTCCTATATAATTCGAACAACTTTGTTCGTGCGTGAAATATTGATATAAAAGATAGGCAAAAGTTATTGCTAATGCAGCGTCTGTTAAAAGTGTATTGTAAGGAGTAATAGCAAAGCTAAATAACCATGGAAGAGAAACAATAAGTGGTATTGATACTATGCCAACCAAAACTCTTTTCCATGTAATTTTTCTAAATAAAGGAAGAAGCAGCGCAAAAGTATAAATATTCATTGCAAAAAGCGCATCACTTTCGTTAAAGGTACCTTTAAGGGCTGTGAAGTAATAACAAAAGATACTTATTCCTGGTTGATAACCAGCTCCATGAGTTGTACTTCCTTTTACATTTGCAAATCCATCAAAAAGAATAAAATTCTTAACAGTCAAGCCCCAATGAGTAAACTCATCGAACTTTGAAAGAAGTCTTCCATTTGTCATATAAAGGCTGAAAATAACAGCAAGAATGAAAACAAAAAATCCGACTGTGAAGATACATCCCATCAATTTTTTGAATTGTTTTTTTGCTAAGGATTTAATTATTCCAATAATGAACATAATAACAGTGAAAGCGCCGAAAGCATAAATGCCCCATCTCATTTTCCCAACAAGTCCAAAAATGTAAATAATTAAAATTGATGTAAAGATGGCAAGTGGAAGCGTAACTTCAATTCGTCTTACCATAAAAGCCGAATAAGCAATAGCCATCAAAACTAAACATAAAACTAACAATACAAATAAACGCATTTCTTTTCCCTACCTATCTACTTAATGAGTAAATACTAAAATTTATTCCATCAAAAGTTTTTTCATCAACTTTTGTTAGATTACCTTTTTTATAATTTGCCTTATAAAAATCTGTCCAGTAGCTCATATCAATATCTGAATAAGCAACTAAATAAATATTGTCTTTTTCTATCAAATCTTTTTCAAAATTTGTTATCCCAAATCTAGGCCAAACGCTTTCTAAATTAGCCATCTTTGCGCACCAGCCACCTGGCCAAAATAGATTCATTAAAGAGCTATCCATAGACCCAACATCATATCCAATAGTATTAAATGTTTGTGTATCATATATGTATAAATTATTAGGATGCTCCTCGCACCAAGCCTCTAACTTTGCCCTTACATGTCCCGACTCGATAGAATTTTCAACATACTTTTGAACTTTTTTATAGTTAAGTCCTATTTCCAAAAGCAAAGCTATAATTACTAACGCTGTAATAACGCTCTTTAAGATAATTTTTGCTGACTTCATATCTATAGTTGAAAGCTTAGCGCTTATATCTTCAGCATTATCTATTAAAAGTCCAACCATAGTAACTAGGTTTGCTATCCATATTCCGTAAGTTACTCTCTCAACAGGTTTGTTCATGTATATCATGTAACACCATGGAATAAGTGTTGCCACAAAAGCTAAAATCAAAAACATTAACGCACGATTATTTTTAAATATTATTGAAAGTGCAAGTAATAAAATAAATAGGCAAATAACAAAAATACTTATTGGCTGATATTTTTTAGCAAAAAGATTTTTTGGAAGTTCCTTAAGTGTTTTAACTATTCTCTTTCCAAAAGGTAGTTCTTTTTGAACCTTATCTTTTTGGTATGTTGCAATTTTTCCTAAAACATTTTCTTTACTTAAATCGGTAAGTTCTAAGTAATATTGCTCATACATATATTGCCTTGTTTCATCAACACCTATGCTTTCATAAAAATCTTTATTTGCTTTATATTCTGGCAAATCGTAGAAATCATAAATTGTTGTTCTTGCATCATTAAGTTCTAAAAATTCTTTCCATGCATCAGATTTATATTTAGCACTATGAAGAACTTCAATTCCTCCAATGCCAATAAATAATACTATTGGAAATATTATCCACCTAATAATATTCTTCTTCGAAAAAATAGGTTTTGCTTTAATAAATTTATATATAAATGCTACTACCGCTAAAGGCATCAGCATAAATACTGTTCTCGATCTTAGTCCATAAGCTGTATATAAAAGCACTAAAGCGGTTACATAATTTAATGCTATATTGAGCTTTGTGCTTTCGTACTTGATAGTAAGAAAATAAAATATTGCTGTTCCAACTAGTACGCCTGCGCACATAGAATAGTGAATCATTGTTATTTGCTTTGCGAGGCAAAACCAAAAACAAAGCATAAATATAACAGACAAAATTATTTTATTGCTTAACTTTTTAAGGTTATTAAAAATTCTAAAGTTAACCAAGAATACGCAAATAACAAAACATGAAATCAATAATGCGTAATGCCAGTTCACTACTGGAAAAATCTTAAACAGGCTAGTTAAAATAACCGCTAGTGGGTATTTAATATAAACTACAAACGCATCAGGACTGCCTGTTAGTCCTCCCATTAAAACAGAGCCTATGAAAGCATCATCATTTACACCGTATGTATATGAATAAAGAAATCCGGCAACAATAGCAAACACGGCTGTAATCACCGCTGCAAATAAAAAACTTATTGCTGCTTTATTTTTGCCTTCACTGCTTTTCATTATTTACTATCTTTCTTTTCCTCGTCTAACTTTAAGTTTAATTTTTCTTCTAAATAAGCAACTTTTTGAATTAAATCTCTAGTTTTTTTATTGCCAATAAATACTGTTACTGTTAGTGAATATATAATTAACATAAGGAATATTGAACCCAGGAAGAAAATCATATTTACAGGGCTATAAATTCCTAATACTTCTGAAATCCAATCCATTATGGAAGGAATAGCTGCAAAAATAATTATAAGAGCAAAAACAATAAGCCAAGGAAGTGAAATCTTGAATCCGAGTTTTCCTTTTCTAATAAAAACAAATGTTAAGATGATAGCCAAAAGTGCTATTACAATTACTAAAATTCGAAGTTGTAGTGTCATTACTTTCTCCTTCCTATTGACTCTATAATTATTCCCGCCGTAACCTTAATCATATAAAATACTGATTTGAATGGATTACTTAAAGAAGATTTCCCGCCTTGTCTTTCTTGCATAACTACAGGCACTTCTAAAACTTTGTATCCCATTTTCAAAATAGTTGTTGTGCTTTCTGGTTCAGGATAGTCCCATGGATAAAGCGTTGCAAATTGTTTAATAATTTTTCTATTACAAAGTCTAAGTCCTGATGTCGGATCTGTTATCGTTTGCTTTGTGCAAATTCTTATTAACCATGTAAAATATTTAATAGCTGTTCTTCTAAGCCATGTGGATTGGAATCCTTCTTTATCTATAAACCTAGAGCCTATTACCATATCAGCATCTTCTTTTATCATCACCTCTTCCATTTTCGGAAGCGATGCTGCTGAATGTTGACCATCTCCATCTAATTGAACTGCAATATCATAGCCTTCATAAAGAGCGTATTGGTATCCTGTCTGCACTGCTCCGCCGATACCCATATTGCTAGCAAGATCAAGAAAATGGATATTATTTTTTTCGCATATTTCTTTTGTGTTATCTAAAGAAGCGTCATTAATTACGACATAGTCATATCCTGGAGCGTTATTTTCTATATCTTTAATAACATCCAAAATACTTTCCGATTCATTATAAGCAGGAATAATAATTAGCTTCTTCATGTTTCCTCTTGCTTAAAGCTTTTCGATAATCGATAAAAGTTTATCGATATTCTTATCACGCTCAAAGAATTCTTGTTGATAAGCAAAAGCATTTTTGCCCATCTTCTCTTTTTCTTCTTTAGAGCAACCATATAGTTTAATAATATTATCTGTTAGTGCTTCAACATCTTCTGGTTCATTAACAAATCCGCACTTTGCATTCTCAATTATTTTTTGTGCTTCACCTTGCATAGAAAGAAGAATAGGTTTTCCTGCAGCTAAATAACTCATAACTTTAGCAGGAATAGAAAAATCTTCAGTTCCAGATGCTTTTAATGGAGCAAATAAAGCATCAGCAAGATATGTGTATTTAGGCATATCTTCGATTGGGTGGAAGCCTTCAAAGAAGAAATATTTTTCAAGTTCTTCTTTCTTTACCATCTCTTCGAAATCTTTTTTGCTCATTCCATCGCCAACAATAATAAATCTAATATCTTCTATGCCACTTTGAACTACTCTTTTAGCAGCCGCTACAAAAGTTTCTAAATCTTGTGCTGGTGAAATGTTTCCCGTAAAGACAAGATTAAAACCACCTTCAAATTTTTCGATTAGTTCTTCATCTTTAATTGGTGTTTCATAAATCTTTTCTGGACATTGCGGAATAAATTCTATTTCGTTTTCTTCTCTTCTTAACTCTTTAGCAAAGTAACTTCTCATTTTTTCTGAAACAGTTACTATTTTGTCCGGTTTAGAATAATTTTGCATACAAACTTTATACATTATGTTTCTAATAAATTTAGATTTGATATCTAAAACGGAATAAAGATTTTGTGGCCAAATATCTAAAATATACATTGTTGTATTTATATGTTTTCTTTTGCCAAGCTTTAATCCGGCCCAACACATGAACACCGGTGAAAGCTGGTAAATAAAAATCCTATCGTAGTTATTTTTAGCAAGCTTCATAACCTTTAGCCAACTAAATATTGGATAGGCCATATAATTTAAGAAAATTCTAATATTAGAATTATTGCCACGTTTTATTTCTCTTACGCGGTAAATCTTAACGCCTTCATGTTCCTCTTCTTTTATAGAATGCGAATCGTAACCTTCGAAAAATTCTCCTTTCGGATAATTAGGCTGACCACAAAGGACATCAACTTCATGTCCTCTTTCTACAAAGCCCTTAACAAGGTCGTTTATTCTAAAATTTTCTGGCCAATAGTGTTGACCTACTACTAATATCTTCACGTTTTATTTTTTAAGCCAAACCGTTCTATTAACAATGTCTGTGTAACTTTGAATTATCTTTACAACCTTCGTTGAAACATTCATCTGACAATAATCATTATTAAGAGCGAAGTTATCTCCATCATTACTAATACTTACTGCTGTTTCAATAGCCTGCTCTATTGTCTCTTTTGTAATACCGCCTAGAACAACACTACCCATATCTAAAGCTTCTGGTCTTTCTGTTGATGTTCTAATTAAAACACCTGGGAATTTAAGCATAGCGCTTTCCTCTGAAAGTGTGCCTGAATCACTAAGTACACAAAAAGCATTTTTTTGAAGTTTGTTGTAATCGAAAAATCCAAAAGGTTCGATACTTTTTACTAATGGATTAAACTCAAAGTTTCTCTTCTCAATAAACTTTTTGCTGCGAGGATGTGTTGAATAAATAACTGGCATATTATATTTTTGGGCAACATCATTAAGTGATTCCATAAGTGAATAGAAATTTTCTTCTATATCGATATTTTCTTCACGATGTGCAGAAACTAAAATATATTTTCCTTTTTCAAGTCCAAGTTCTTCTAAAACTTTGCTTTCATCTATTTTATTTTTGTAAGCTTCAAGAACTTCTCTCATAGGTGAGCCAGTAACAAAAATAGTTTTTCCATCTATACCTTCGCTAAGAAGATATCTTCTCGAATTTTCTGTATAAGGTAAATTTATGTCAGCAATATGGTCAACAATTTTTCTATTAATCATTTCAGGAACATTCCAATCCCAGCATCTATTTCCTGCTTCCATATGGAAAACTGGAACTTTAAGACGCTTTGCGCTTAGTGCTGCAAGCGCTGAGTTTGTGTCACCTAAAACTAAAAGTGCGTCCGGTTTAACTTCGCTTATTACCTGGTAACTCTTTGAAATAATTGCGCCCATAGTTTCGCCAAGGTTTGCGCCAGCAACTTCTAAGTAATAATCAGGCTCTCTTAAATCTAAGTCCTCAAAGAAAACCTGGTTTAATTTATAGTCATAATTTTGGCCAGTGTGTACCAAAACATGATCAAAATATTTATCACATGCTTTGATTGTTTGTGCTAGACGAATAATTTCTGGTCTAGTTCCAATAACTGTCATAAGTTTTAATTTTTTCATAATGTCTCCTTATACCTCTTCAAAAAATGTATCTGGATGTTCTGGGTCAAGCTTTTCGTTTGCCCACATAATAGTTACTAAATCTTTATCACCAATATTTGTGATGTTATGAGTATATCCTGTAGGAATATCTACAACTTTAATTTCGTTTTCATCAACAATATATTCAATAACCTTATCGGTTCCTATCTTTCTAAACTTTATGCTAGCCTTTCCACTAACAACGATAAACTTTTCGTTTTTGCTATGATGCCAATGATTACCTTTTGTTATTCCAGGCTTAGCTATGTTAACAGAAACCTGACCACGATCTTCGCTTTTTAGAAGTTCTGTAAAAGATCCTCTTTCATCAACGTTCATCTTTACGTTGTATGCAAAATCATCTTCAGGAAGATAGCTTAAGAAGGTACTATAAAGTTTCTTTTCAAAGCCCTCTTTCATATTTGCAATTTCTAAAGAGTCTTTTGAACGAGATTCCTTAAATCTTCTTAAAGTTTTAGCAACTTCACCTACGCTAACTTTATCTACTGGGCCAGCCTTGTAATAAGTATTTTTCTTTGGACAAGCCTTTTTTATTTGTCCATTAGTAGCCTTTGGCGCTAGCTCCTTAAGTATTTCTTTTGTAAGAACTTCTGGCTCTTTGCCATCAGCAATACCTATTAATATTTCTACTAAGTCATCAATATATAAAAGTGGAACGATAGCATCCTTGTCATTAATTTGAATTTCTTCGCCACATGCTATGTTGTTACAAAAAGTTGCGACCATACTGTTATAGTTAGGTCTGCACCACTTCCCATAAATGTTAGGAAGTCTAAAAACATAAACTTTGTTCTTAGTTTCTTTTTCGTAATTAAAAAGTGCATTTTCTCCGGCAATCTTGCTGTTTCCATAAGCATTTCCTAAAGCAGCTTGGATAGATGAAGTCATAGCAATCTTAGCTTTACTGCCTGCTTCCTTTAAGCATTCGCAAAGTTGCATAGAAAAATCAGCATTACCTTCAGTAAATTCCTTTTCATCTTTAGGTCTATTTACGCCAGCTAAATGAATTACATACTCAGCCTCGCTTGCCCAGTTTTTTAAGTTTTCTAATGTGCAATCTACATCGTATTCAAAAACTTCATGCTTTCTATTTTTTAATTCTAAGCAAACATTTTTTCCTACAAAACCTTTTGCACCAGTAACTAAAACTTTCATGTTTTATCCTTTACTTTTCAAACTCATTTTTAGCACATTCAAGTGCTCTTGCTACTACTACATCCATATCGTAATATTTATATTCGCCAAGTCTTCCGCCAAAGATTACGTTTTCTAAAGCGTCTGCTTGAGCTTTATATTCTTCGTACATCTTATTGTTCTTATCATCATTAACTGGATAATAAGGTTCGTCGCCTAATTTCCACTCAGAACTATATTCTCTAGTAATAATTGTTTTAGGAAGATCGTTTCCTTCTTCATCTTTTCCAAACTCAAACCATTTATGCTCAATAATTCTAGTCCACGGAGTTTCTCTATCAGTATAATTAACTGCAACATTTCCTTGGAAACTAGGAATATCTAAAGTTTCATTTTCAAAACGAAGACTTCTATATTCAAGAGTTCCTTTGTTGTAGTCAAAGAATTTATCTATTGGACCTGTATAAACTATTTTCTTCGCTTCCTTCATAAGTTCATCTTTATGTTCAAAAAAGTCATAGTTTAATTTAACTTCAATTCCATCTAAGATGTTTTCAACCATCTTTGTGTATCCACCTACAGGAATACCTTGGAACAAAGCATTAAAATAGTTATTATCAAAAGTAAATCTAACTGGTAATCTCTTGATAATAAATGCAGGAAGTTCTGTGCAGGCTCTGCCCCATTGTTTTTCTGTATAGCCTTTAACTAATTTTTCATATATGTCAGTTCCTACAAGGCTAATAGCTTGCTCTTCTAAGTTTGCTGGCTCTCTTCCATTTAATTCTTTTAAGGCTTCGTTTTTTTGTTCTTCTATCTTTGCCTGTGCTTCTTCAGGCGTAACTACTCCCCACATTTTATTGAATGTATACATGTTAAAAGGAAGTGAATAAAGTTCACCTTTATAATTTGCAACTGGTGAATTTGTAAAGCGGTTAAACTTGCAAAACTGATTTAAGTAATTCCAAACTTCTCTATCGTTTGTATGGAAAATATGCGCACCATAAACATGCACATTGATGCCTTCTTGTTTTTCAGTATAGATGTTTCCGCCTACGCCTTTTCTCTTATCAATTACTAAAACACTTTTGCCAGCCTCTTTAGCTTTTCTAGCAAAAATCGCGCCAAAAAGACCTGCTCCAACAACCAGATAATCGTACATAATATGTCCTCATTTCCCCTATTTTTTTACATAGGTATAGATAATAAATTATACCATAAATAATACAAGAATATGCAAGAAAGTTGCTCTTGAAAATCTCTTCAATTAATATATAATATAAATACAAAATGTTTACTTTTGTATTTGTTTGTATTTTTTTGGAGGATATAATATGGCTGAACAAACACTTATTCAATTTAGAGCAGATAAAACACTTAAACAAGAAGTATCTGCAATTTATGAATCACTTGGCATGGACTTGCCAACGGCATTTCGTATGTTTATGGTACGTAGCAAAGTAGCTAGAGGTTTACCTTTTCCTGCTGTTATCCCTGAAAACACAATTACTCATGAAGAGGCTCTTTCTGCTTTTGAACAATTACGTAACCAAGCTTCTAATATTCCTGAAATGACGCTGGAAGAAATCAATGCCGAAATATCTGCTACTCGCGAAGAAAGAAAGGCTCGTAAATGAAATATTATGCTGTTATTGATACTAATGTGATTGTTGCAGCTTTATTAACCAAAAATAAAGATTCTGCAACACTTCAAGTAATTAACTCAGTTTTTGAAGGAACGATTATCCCTCTTTATCATGAAAAAATACTTGAAGAATATAATGACGTTTTACATCGTCCTAAGTTTTTGCTCCAAGAAGAAACTATTCAATTAGTTTTAGATGCAATTAAACAATTTGGCATTGAGGTCTTTCCTCAACCATCTGGAGAAATTCTAATTGATATGGATGATCTTATATTTTATGAAGTTGCTCTTGAAAAACGAGAAAGCTATGCTTATCTAGTTACTGGTAATAAGCAACACTACCCTATTAAAAATTTTATAGTAACTCCTTCAGAAATGATGGAAATCATACATCAATCTTGATTTTAGAATTGTAACCTAAAAATAAGCCTTTAGTCTTTTGAACTTTTTTAGCACTTTGAATTTTTTTGATTCTTTCATCGCTCCTATTTAAATATTTCTCTATCAATTAAAAACTGTTTAATGATTTCTTGAAATTCTTCTGCTCTTTTTATTTGTTGTTCAGCATCCTCTTTAGATGCAATATAAAAATCTAAATAATCTGCTTTTTCTCTTTTTTCAGAAGCTAGTTTTATTATTTTGCTTACTTCTTTTGAGAACACTCCTGTCTTTACGTAATTTAGATTAAAGTAAGCAATTACCCCACTGTGTTTACTACTGTCAAATCCATCTAAAATATTAACTGCTCTCAAGGCATGAAACACAGCATAGTAAGCTCTATTAAGGGCATTTTTATATCTACTGTTTTTAAATAATAATTTTGCATCTTCAATTGCTTCAATACTGCATTCAAAACGATATTTTGATAATTCTTTTAAGCCGTCTTCCAAAGTATTATACCCTCCTTTTTAATGTTTTTATAAAAAGGAAGTATATCCTTCTTTTTCGCATAATCATCAATATCTATATCTATAACAGAAAATACTGAACCATATTCAAGTTCAAGATTTATTATAAAATCTATCATGTTGTCATGCATTTTTTTTGTATGTCCGCGTTCTAAAAATATTGCAATATCTATATCTGAATCATCTGTTTGTGTACCTTTAGCATAAGAACCATACAAAACAATTTTTTTCAAATATTTACCATAGATTTTTTTGTATTCTGGAATCATTTTTGAAAAAGCTTTTTTCATTTTTTTATTATTTGAGTTAAACTTTGTACTTTTTCTCCAGTTTTGATATTCTCCTGAAATTATTCTATTATCTTTTGGGTAGGCAGTTCCCTTGGGAATAATCCATTGTTTTCCAATCTTTTCTCCATTTAGTCGACCATCAATTAATAGTCTTCTAATATTTCCTGGATCTTTTCCTGTTATTTTTGAATATTCTGTTACAGTGTAAAAATCATTCATGTTATTATATCCTTTTTTATTTTGACTTTAACACCTTACCGTGTATATGTCAATTATATTTATTTGCACAGAAATGATGGAAATCATACATCAATCTTGATTTAGGATTACGACTTAAAAGGGCTCGCACTTTTGCGAGCCCTTTGTAGTTAATTATCTTTATCCAAATATTCTAGTAAACTATTACATCTTCCCTGTTCATAAATCTAACCATTCTAACAAGATCGGCAGCGTTTATTATTCCATCATCATTAAAATCTCTTGAAACGAATGATTCTTCATCAACACCAATAATTGTTTTCATAGTTCTTACTAAATCCAAATTATTGATTTCACCATCACCATTAACGTCTCCACCTTGGTATATACCTTTATGTGAAACCGAACTATGTTCATTACATAATTCACAATAGCCATCGTGATATTTATGTGTATGACGTTGTGATGGATCTACAATAACCATAAATGGGGAAAATTCATTTACCATCATATTAACTGTTCCATCTTCTAAAACTGTTGCTGGTGTTGTTTCAATTTGTCCATCTGAAGATCTTAAGTGCTTAATAGTTACTATATCGCCAGCAACAACGCCTTCGGGCATAAATGAAATTAATAATTTCTCATTTGGTTGTTCTGAAGATTTATATTCACCATTAATAGAAACTTCAAAGCAGGCCTTAACTTCATTCTCTGTATCTTCTCCAACTAAAGTTTTATATGCATCACTTTCATTTGAAATTTCAGATACTGCGATTTGTGTTCCTTCGCTAATATTATCTCCTGACACAAATACATTTGTATTTTCATCCATCATGCCGACTCTATAATCACCAGCACTTAAATCAGCATAAGAAACTTCGCCTTCCACGCCAAAGCCTTCTTTTTTCAAATTTTCTATATATACTATATATCTATTATCTATTACTGTTGTGGCTTTTCCGTTAGCATCTTTCGCCGAAATATACATTATTTGATAATTACCACAATACATTTCATTAAATATACCCGAATATACTCCTTCACCTTTTTCATAAATTTCATGATATTCTGGCCACTCCTGACGTGGAGATTTTACACCAATTGTTGCCTTTCTTCCATTCAGTGGTGAATCGTCAGAAATATTAATAGTCAATGCATCCCAAACATGCGGTGCAACATTTTTTTCATTTACTGAAATTGATGCGCCATCAATAACTGGTGCTTCATTATCTTCAAACGGTTCAATAGTAAATGCTAACTGAGAAAGGTCAACTGCTGGTAATTCTTCATTATACTCACCATATTCGCTATTATAAAGTGTAGAAGTATTTCCTATAACATCCGAAACCGAAATACTAACAACATCAATTGTGCCTACTCCATTTGCTTTTACTTCGCCTTCAATATATCCAGTTTGCTCATTATAATGTCCTGTAATATATCCTGTGTTATAGTCACCAATACTATTAACAGAAACCGACGAATAGTTAATGCCAGTATCATCATCAACTTTTATTCTGAAAAATGCACTGGCTCCTACCTCTTCTACTTTGCCTGAAACGTAAAATGTTTCAGGATAAAATATAGGTCCTTGCGCATCTGATGAAGTCTCTACATATGCAAAAGTATTTGACATATCTATAGGAATAACTGTATCAGCCGTCCATGGGATATATTCCGCATTATTCTCATCTACATACGCAATACTGCTTCCATCAGTAAACCATACTGTAATATTTTGTAATCCATTTTTACCAACAGTAGCATTTGCTGGGATATCCGCATTAAATGATTTAGGATCTTCTATCCATGCACTATCTCCCCAATAACTATCTCCATAATACTTTTCAACTTGAATACTCGTTATTTCTTTTCCTTGTGGTGCTTCAACATGGAATCCATAATATATTTGTTCTCCAAGTCTAGGATTTTTATTATTTATAGATGGGTAAGACACTACATTATTTAATACAATATCTGGATTCAATTCCATAGTAAAGTTTGCATTCGATAAATCTCGTGAATTTAATCCTCGCATTTCCAATTCTTCTGGTGATAAAGATTCATAATCGTAACCTTTTGAATTGGTTATCACAGTTATATTTTCATAAATATCGCGCGCTACTATATCAACCACTCTATAATTTCCTGGTTTCTTACAAGCTATATCACAATACCAATAACCATCTTTTCCTTTATATGCTGTTCCAAAAACACTACAATTAAATCCGGACCAAATATCATTAGGCGCATAAGATGCCGTAACAGACACTTCCATATCACTATCTTCTGGATCCTCAACATCTAATCTAAATCTTGCCCTTTGTGCATTAATTTTTCCATTTTCATCTGCATTAATAAGTTCAATAGAATTAATAGTTGGTGCATTATAATCTTCAATTCCATGTGCAACGGTAAAATTTACACAACTCAAATCTAAATAAATCACCTTATATCCCGGGAATATATTAGGAATAGTTGATAGAGTATTTGCGTCTTCAATTTTGTCATTAACAATACATATCTTATTTCCGTCAGACATAGTTAGCGGTAAACAAGCTATTTTTAGATTTCCTGAAAATCTACCCTGGAATTGACATTCTAAATGGTTAACACCATAGCTTCGCTGATTTACACTATAATATATTCCACCTGCACTAATACATCTATTATCTTCTGATAAAAGCATAATCGATGGTGTCGAAATACTTGCTGGTGCTTTAATATCCATAGAAACCATTACTGTTTCATTGTATGAATAAAAACTTTTTGCCGATTCGCTTGATGTCAAAAATTCGAAACCATTCGTATACTCTTGTGGTGTAATATTTACATTAAAATCTTTTGAAGCAACAAGCATCTTTTCTTTTGTATCATCGTTTTCTAAAAACAATTTAACTGTTAATACAGCCGTCTTCGCAGTTGAATTCTTATCAGACTTAATAATTAAGTTACTTGTTTGTTTATTTATTTCAGCTGATACACACGCTTTATTGGATTCAACATCTAATAATACCGAATAACCCTTAATATTTATCGATGGGTACATCATTTGTAGAAATTGCGTATTTGCATATATCTGTAAATACTCTATTGTCTGTTCGCCTTTAAAAACAGCAAACGAATCTACCGAATCTCCATTAGAAGAATTTATAGAAAAACTCGTAATATCGCTCAGTTCATACTCCTGAATTACTGGTGGATTAATAATTATCTTGTCTCCAAAACGCGTTATATCGATTTCTCCTGATGCAGACGTATTATTACCAAAAAGATGAATAAGCAAATAATATTTTGTATTTGCATCGAAGTTATAACCCATGCTAATCGAACTTGGGCCTCCACCGCCACCCACAGTCTCATAAGGCGTTCCTCCTTCAAAATCTTCATTCGGCTCACTTCCATCCAAAAATACATCAAATCTTATTGTTGACGGAGCTGCTATTGAATAATATCCGTCAGTCGTTGGAGTAAAAGAATATAAAATTTTATCTCCTTCACTTAAAGAAAAATTTGTTGTTATATGATTATCTTCATCAAATGATAATTCTTGCGTGCTATTTTCTGCAAAAACTACCATCGGCATCAATGAAATAATCATTATTACTGATAAAATAAATGCAATTATCTTTTTCATTTTTTTCTCCTCAAAAAATCAATTTTATCTCTAAAGGCAAAATATAAAACCACTAATATTACAACAACGCCAATCAAAATCCAAAGCCATAATAATGAACTACTTTGTTTTGTGCTATTGTCCTCCTTAGCATTTTCTTTTTCATATTTCGCTGACGCTTTTTCAATTTTTTGTTCAATCTCATTTATTATTTCGTTATCTTCTTTTTCTATTTTTTCTTTATTATTCTTCGAAGATTTTATATCTGAATTTTTATTAACATCAAAATTTTGTTTCGTTTCCTTTTCTTGCTTTGAATTATCTTCTTTTGAATTTTTAATTGTTATACAACCTTTTTGAACCTTAAAATCAACTATTTGTTCATCAAAGTTACAAATGTTTCCTTTTCTATATGAGATTGAAACATCACTTTTACCTGAAGGTGCATCCTCTTTAATCTTAAAAACTGCAGTTGCAAACTTTCCATTATATTTACTATCGCCGAATGAAAACCAACTAATATTGTCATCAGAAATCATCCATGTACCTGAAGAAATTCCACTATGATTAATTTCTTTAAGTTCTAATACAGTTTCATCATAATCAACAGTAATAGTAAATGCTGCAATTCCAGGATTATCACTGAAAGAAAAGTCCACCTTTACTTCATCACCAGCTTTTGCCTTTTTAACATCACTAACTGATATTGTTGGCTCTGCTGCTTTTACCTTGATATTAAAGCTTAATGCAAGTATGCATATTAATATTATTCCAAGTATTTTTTTCATAATTCGTTAATTATCTTAGCCACATATCTCGCGAGACGTGTGATATCTTCTGCTGTAACGTTTTTGTCATGGGTTGTATCACAACACTGTTCTAAAATGTTGTTGTTTTCAATAATATTAATTTTGGCAACATGTCTAGCAAGTGCCGTTATATCAGCCGCTTCTATTTTTCCATTATTATCAACATCACCTAAAATCAATCCACCTCCTGTATAAGTTTTGTTGCAATCTGATTTAAGGCATGTGTATTTAACTGTGCCATCTGCTTGCACCTCACCCGAATTCCAAAAATGAGATATTAATAATGTTTTTTCATCATCTGTTTTGGTTATATACTCATCAGAAAAATCTTCATACTGAGTAGATGCTTCGATTATCGTTGCACTAGCTACAAACTCTTTTTGTTCTTTATTTTCTATATCTGGCAAAGTCACAGAAAAAGTAGCAAATACTCCTTGGTTGTTAATTTCTGTTGCAAAATTAGAAGCAAGCCAAATAAACAGACCATTTTGTTCGTTATAAAACAAATTACCTCCCATCGTATTCTTTGTGAGATCTGGTTCAGATATCTCTGCACCTTCGCATTGAAAATCCACCGAAAATATCATTGAAGCAATATTGCTTATATCACCTTTTATGGCTACATCTATACTTGCTCCTGGATGAATATAATCATCTGAAATATCTTCTGAATCAATACTAGTTTCAATAACTAAACTAGCATTTCCCAAAACATGTGTTTCATCGTTTGCAATCGCAACACAAGGCAAAGCCACTATTGCCAGAATTACTGCAAACATCATTGAAATAATTTTTTTCATTTATAGTCCCCTTTACAATTCTGTGATTAATTTCGCAACATATCTTGCAAGACGTGTTACATCCGATGCGCCAACGCTTCCATCGCCATCAACATCACAACAATTAGAAAGTATATTCACATCTGTTATTGTTGATATTTTTGCTGTATGTCTTGCAAGTGCAGTTATATCGTTAGCGTCTATTATTCCATCATTGTTGATGTCACCTTTTATAACAATAGGTTCTGTCAAAGCTAAAAAACTAAATCCATGTTCCACGGCCCATGTTTCTGCATAAGATTCAGGCACACCACAAATTGTAATCAAAGCCGATTGAGCAAACGCATTTTCTCCGATACTTGTTATGCTTTCTGGTAAGCTTATACTTTCAAGTGCTGTGCACCCTAAAAAGCTGTCTTTTCCCACTTCTGTTATTGTGTTTGGGATGGTTACCTTGCTAATTGTTTTACAATTAACGCAAGTATGGGTGCCCATTGTTTTAATTCCCTCTTCAAATATCAGTTCTTCAACACTGCTCCCTGTTAGTAACCCCTGCTTTGTATTGTTTTCTGTATCCTTATATACATATTGTTGAAAAGTTGTGACTGTTGATGGTACAACAAGTTTCTTTACTCCACTATTGCCAGAAAGTATTCCATAACCTATACTTTCCAATTTATCTGGTAACACTAACTCTGTAAGTGCAGTATTGCTGAATGCCATATTACCTATACTTTTTATTGTGTTTGGCAATATTACCTCTTTAACTTTTGTTGCAGCTCCCAATGCACCATCATTTATGTTTTGTGTCCCGCTCTCAAATATAACCTTTTCAAGACCACTATATTCCAGTGCACTTGACGTTCTATGAATTGAATCAATTTTCGACATCCTTGTAACTGATGCTGGTATAACTATTTCTTTAACGCCTTCAGTATTACTCAACATACCATATCCAAGTGTTTGAACGTGTTCAGGAAGAACAAGTGACTTTAGGCCAGAATAAGCAAACGCATTTTCTCCGATACTTGTTATGCTTTCTGGTAAGCTTATACTTTCAAGTGCTGTGCAGTTATAGAAACAATTGGAAGGGATTGACTTCACCTCGGGTATATTTATCTGATACATATAACGACATCCACTAAATGCACTATCACAGAACGAAGTCATTCCAGCAGGAAGACTTACAGTCAATACTCTCTCTGCATAAGAATTGGTCCAAGGATGACTAGTCATTTCGCCGGAACCAGTAACAATCATTTCGCCATCACCATATAAAATATAATGAAGGTTTGGTCCGCAGCTTCCTTCTAATAAAACAATTCTTGTCCAATGTGCAAACAAAGTAATATCGTAAGTTGGCGCACTTGTTCCGGATGTTATCAATGAACCACCATCTGCTGAAGTAAACCAACCATCAAATGAATATCCAAATCGATATGGTGTAGGAAGAGTTCCATAAGAATTACCTTCAATTACTGTTCTTGAACTTGTATTTACGGAGCCACCGTTTGCATCAAAATAAACCGTATGACCAAGCCATGACACTGAAGAACCGCCTTCGTGTTTTGCATAAAGAGAACCGTCCACCATCACATAAGATGCGGAACCACTGGTTGCATAACATGGTTGTCCTGCAAAGAAATAAATAATCTTCTGGAAGCAATTCTGAATCCAATTCCATACATCT
This sequence comes from Lachnospiraceae bacterium, assembly GCA_045599965.1. Classification (GTDB taxonomy): domain Bacteria; phylum Bacillota; class Clostridia; order Lachnospirales; family Lachnospiraceae; genus RGIG5612. The sequence continues at coordinate 18,625 of JAZRXA010000017.1, forward strand.
GACCATTGCAATCTATATGACATATCATCTGCGTAAACCCACTTTTCATCTGATGTCTGATAATATTTTGCTCCCCATTCATTTATATAATATCCTACAACAGACACTTTTTCCCCTTTAGAAAGAGTATATCTTGTCGTATTTTTACCATGAATTTCTTCATACGGTTCATCATGAACATTTGTATCTTTTTTAGTTTCATACGCACCCGTCTCCGAAGTATTTATACTATACAGCTTTATTGGATCAATTAAATTTCGTTCTATATAGTTTCCTGCAGAATCTCTCGCGCCATATAAAACATAATATGTTCCATTAAACCCGCCAAAATTACTGCTATTTACTCTAACGGAGGCATTATTTCCATTCAATGTGCCAATTATTTCTGTTGCATTTGAAACATTTTGCCCATAAGTCCAAACCAGAGCATATGCCTGTGATACTGAATTATTATCCGTTGCAGAATAAGAGATTGTAAAACCAGACCCTGACACATCACTTATTTTAGCTTTTGTATCAATAATCGGGGCTTCATTATCTAAATCTAAATAAATGAACTTTACATTACTTAAAGGTTGTGACCATCCATTGCGTGTCATAGTAGATAAGTTAATAACATCTTCTCTATAATCGCATCCATTAAAATTACTTTCTGTTACATAAGCATAACCATTTTCAACTTTTTCAACAAAGAACACATGCCCATATGGTTCATAATTTTCAACTAAAATTGAATTCGCTTTTGCTACAGTACCAACTTGATACCCATAATTTTGGCAATTTTCATCCCATTGATTTGCATTCCCACTCCACGGAAGATTTATTCCTAATTTTTCATGAGCTCTTCCCTGAACATACCATGTACATTCTGGTTTACTATATTTATTATTATAACTTGACCTACTTAGATCTACCCCATACGAGCCCTGTACCGCAGCTTTTTCAGTCTCAGGAAAAATTAAAATTATTAATAAAGTTATTAGTAAAATATAACTAACCGTTTTTCTAATTTTCTTTTTCATTTTTTGTCTTCTACAACTCCGTTATCAATTTCGCTACATATCTAGCAAGTTTTGTTACATCTGATGCGCCAACGCTTCCATCTCCATCAACATCACAACAATTAGAAAGTATATTCACATCTTTTATTGTTGATATTTTTGCAGCATGTCTTGCAAGTGCAGTTATGTCATTTGCATCTATTTCTCCATCGTTATTGACGTCACCTTTTACATATTGTACTGGCAATGCGTTAGCTAACATAAAGTCTGAGAATCCTGTAACAACTATTGTTGCATATAATGTTTCTTCTTCCATTGTGATTTTTGGAACATGAATAATTGTTTCATCACCATGAATTTGAATTACACGTAAATCATCCGTTGAAACATCTTCTGGAATCTTTAATTTAATTACCATTGGAATATCTAATTCTGTTATCGCTTCATCGTTAGAATTTTTAAGTTCCATGCTAAATGGAACACCATTTTCTATATCAATATTTTTTAGATCTTGTTGTTCTTTAATAAGTTCAAAAGTCTCTTTATTAATATTTCCAACAGTCAGCGTGCAAGCATTGTTTAATGCCATGCCAATAGCACCATCAACCTTAACTGAATCTTGGTCTAATGGATTTTCTATAACTTTTTCTATAGCAAACTTATCTTCAAGTTTTGCTAAAGCTTCTTTAGTTTTTTCTGATGTTTCTGTATTTTCTGATGTTAAAAGTTCCTTAAGCGATTCATTAAGTTCACTTTCGCCAAATGTTTCTGAAAGTGCAGACTTAATATCCCTTGCATTAAGGCTCTCGTCATTTGCAATAACATCAATTGCATTTGCTCCTGACGCTGGAATAGCCCATTCACTTTCGTCAAGCTCTTCTAATCCATTTGCATCCCTAAAATGTTTATTGCAATCCTTACAGAAATAGCACTCTATATTTCCTGCTGTTGTCATTGTTGGTGATTTAGCAGTTATCTTAATTAATTCGTGCTTTTCATCATCATTATCTGATTCAATAACATTAATGATAGTAAGTTTTCCATCTTTAATAGCATAAGCTGCATTATTTTCTGCAGAACTAATGTCATCATATTCTAACGGTACTACAATAGTATTATTACTATCCACTAAACCACATTTTCCATCTTTAACTACTGAAAACAATCCACTACCTGCTCCATAGGCATCATCATATTCAAATGGAATAACTGTATTGCCACTTTTATCAATATAGCCATATTTTCCATTTAAGGCTGCATATGCAAATCCATCACTAAAATTGCCTACTGAATCAAATTGACATGGAATTACTTCTTCACCTTCTTTATTCAAGTATCCCCATTTTCCGGTTTCAATATTAGCAATTCCAATAAGATCTTCATGAAAATTAAGACAATAATTATATTCATTACTAGTAAAAATAGTTTCGCCTTTTAAATTTTTCCATCCAATAGAAAGGCCTGGGTACATATACGTATAAGAATCCAAATCACCATAAGTTGAATATGCAATTAAATCTTCAGAAGGCCACCTTAACATGCTTTCTGCTGAAAATCCGGCATTTGCAGGACCAAATCCAAATCCTCTAAAATTGTTAAAACTATCTTCAAAAGTATATTCAATATTTCCTTGCTTATTTATTAAACAATAGTTTCCATATATAGGCTGGTCAGTTTCCGAATTCACTATTGCATATCCATCAATCATAGGTGAAACACATCTATAATTGTTTTGAAAAACCTCAGTTCCATCTAAATAATAAAAACCTGGCATATCGTAATTATTATTATTAGGATAATGTATAAAATATTCATATGAACTATCGGCCGTCAGTGAAACTACTCCATCAAAATATCTGTATCTCAACCAAGTATCTTTATATGGAAATATAAATTTTCCTGTGTAATCAACCAAAGCTGCTTTTGGTGATGACATAAAATCCCCTGTTTGCAGATTATATGTTGAATTTATTGTCAAACTTCCATATCCGTCAGTATTAAAAACACCATCTGCTTCTATATCTGTTTCGGTAATGCTGACCTGTACATTTGGTTTTAAACCATCATCTATTTTTAAGTTATAATATCTCATTATCATATTGTTATATTTATCTATAACTGTTAATGATATAGTCGATGGCTTGCTAACAGTGAAAACCAAATCTTCAGTCGTAAACTCTTGAAGCATATATGTTGAATTATCTTGAACTGTCCATTTATAAGACATCCCGTCCATTTCTGTGGCAGAAACATTTGCGCACACTGTTAGTTCTTCACCTACTTGCCCTTTTAATTCGGTTAAAAATGGTTCATTTTGCAAATCAGTAAAGCAAAGATTATTATCCACGCCTACATAAAATGTAGCTTGCGCCTTATTTCCAAACTTATCTGTAACTTCACAATAATAATTTTCAAATATTTGTACATTTTTAATGTCTAAAGAATTCGAATTTTCATCCGGTATAATTGTTACATATGGAATTATTGGGGAATATGTTCTATCTATAGGTTTCCTTCCCCATTTATAGGTAAGACCTTCTAGATTATCTGCTGTAACTTGCACTGATATGTGCGCAGTTTCACCAGCTGGAACCATTACTTTTCCATCGGTTTCACCTACAGGCGTATCGCTAGCCTTTATTTGAAGATGATTTTCTTCTTTTGGAATAACAATTCTTACCGTTGCATATCGAGGAACACCAGTGGTAGGAGTTATGTTACACTGGAATCTACAGTCCTCCGTTATATTTGTTAATTCTAGTCTCGCTGTATTCGCAGACCAATCCATGTCACGATAATAATCTCCAAATCCTCTGTCAGTAAATCTCATCCACTCATACGTTGTTCCTGTTGGATCAGCATCAGCACCTTTGGGAATAAGCGTAATACTTCCACCACTTGGTACAGTTATACTCATCCCGTTATTATCAATAACCACTTCGTTATTTTCTGCCATTGCACTCAGCGGTAAAAAAGCCATAATCATAATTACGCACAATAAACTTCCAATTATTTTTTTAATTAGTTTTCTCATTGTCATTTCCCCATTTCATTTTTTTAATCTGTTTACTTATAACACGTTAATTAATTTTGCTACATACTTTGCAATTAATGTGACATCTGAAGCACCTATTTTGCCATCATTATCAATATCGCACCAATTCTGCAATATATTTGCATCAGTTATTTCTGCTATTCTAGATATATGTTTTGCAAGTGCAGTTATATCATTTGCATCTATTATTCCATCATTATTGACGTCTCCACGCATCCATAACATTATTTCACCAAGTTCTACATCTTGTTCTTCAACCGTTATTTCTTGTATTATTGGTGCTGGTTTCTCACGTTTGAAGATTACTAATTTATAGTTTCCTGGCTCTACTGCATTAAAAGTGACTTCTTGTTGATAATGTTTAGTATCTGTATGTAATGTTATTGTTCCTTTTTCAGTTACATACTCTTTTGCTAATAAAGGCTTATCTAATAACATATCTGTCTTAATATCTTTATCTTCTACTGCTGAATCATAAAGAAGATATACTGCATCATCTGTATTATTCCAGCTTAGGCTTGTTAGGGTTACATTAACCCCATCTACTACCGTTATATCAAATGTATCTGTAAGATCGTCATACGTAAC
>JAZRXA010000018.1:0-2594 GCA_045599965.1 Lachnospiraceae bacterium
GTTTGTCTAAGGCTTAGACTTTTTCTGTACAGATTTGTGTGTAACGGATTAATAACGAAGGTGGCTAGACCTTTATCAAGGAGATAACCAAGAAGATTGTAACTATAGTGTCCAGTGGCTTCTAGGCCTACTTTTACTTTAGAAACATCTTCCATAACGGATTCTATTTTCTGATAAAGTTCATTAAAGCCATCAAGGTTGTTGGTGATAGTAAAAGAATTAAAAAGGACTTCACCATCAGAGTTTGTGATAAAACAATCGTGTTTATCTTTAGCGACATCAATTCCTACGTAAATCATATAGGACCTCCTTAAAATAGATTGATACTGTTTTAAGATCCACAGGGCTCCTTGCAATCGTAACCTACTTCTTGATAAACCGTCATGCGGTAACTAACTGATTAACAATTAAACAAAGAGACTGTGGTTGGAGCCTTTCGTAAACCATCAAGTGGTAGGAGGTATGAACCAATCCACAGTATCTTAAAATAGCATAGTCGAACCAATGAAAAAGGTAAAGAAAGACTATGACTTTATGTAATAGTAGGAGGGATGCGTATGTCAGCATATGAACTATTAATAATTGTTCTAACAATATTAATGCTAGTATTTTCTGTCATAAAAAAATAGCCGCCCCGTCCTAAGGTGAACGACTATTAACACTTTTAGGGCAACCGTCTATCGGTAGCTCCTTTTTATAATTCTATTCTACACACTTCCCCTTTAAATGCAAGTGTGAAAAAATCTTTGACTTTGGCTCGGTTGATGATGCATGGAGTTCCAGTTGTAGTATTTTCGCTCGTGAAAAAGTAATCCCTTACACTTTTTCGATTACTGCGAAGTCTTCCCCTTTACCTGAATCTAAGATTGATAAGAGTCTGTTTGCAGGACCCGTTGGGTGAATTCTTCCCCGTTCCCAAGCTTCTACTGTTTTGATTGAAACTCCCATATAACAAGCAAACACACTTTGAGTCATGCCTGCTTTATTTCTTATGGCTTTGATTTGTTTGTTATCGTACTTTGTTACTGGCTTAATAATGTATTTATGTATTCTTGCCTTACCCTTGCCTTTTTCAAAATCAATTGCTTGCTCTAGGCCTTCTTGCAAATCTTTATATAAACTATCCATCTAGCTTCCTCCCTTTTGAAATTTCATTTTTTAACGACTTTACCTATTCATAATTCTTTCTATATGCAATATTATACCCTATAAAATAGGGTGTCAAGTTGCATATTTTCCCTTTCTAAAAAATTTTATAATTGAAATCCTGGCTGAAGCGCCAGATTGCACGAAGGAGGTGGTATTATGAGTGATTATGAATTACTTATTATTGTTTTCACAGTAATACTTATAGTTATAAGCATAATAAAAAAGTAACCGCCCCTAGCCAGGAATAGTTACTTTTTAACTTACTTTGGCTAACCGTCTATCGGTAGCTCCTTTTTATAATTCTATTCTACACAATTCCCCTTTAAATGCAAGCGGTATATGCTTTTTTACTCTAATCCCGCTAGTTCAAGGGCTTCCTTTGTATAATTATTTAGTCTTAATTTTTTCGCCTACTCATTCCATAAATCACCGTATCTATTTATTCCTATTTACCTTTTCTAGTTTAATCTTTCTAAGGCTAAGGACGATTAATACGAGTGATGCAACTGTTGCGCATCCATAAGGAAGTGCACTGTTTGTATCAGCTGTATTAGGATTATCTGATTCCGAACTCTGACTTGGTGTGACATCTGAATTGAGATTAAATAGCAAGTACACATCTATCCGATTTGCTTCACCGTGGTCCGGGGAATAAAAGCTATATCCTAAAGCCGGTTTTGTTAGGAAAGAAATATTTGGTGACATTACCAAAGCAACATCGTTGGCCGTTACCCCAGTAAATGTATTGACGTCGTATTTCACGCCGGTTTTTGAGAACTCAATTTTTTCCATGACCTGGTCTATGTCATCAAAATTTTCAGGTTTAAGTATTTTATTTAAATTGCTGTCGCCCCAACCTGTATTTTTATCGTAAAAATATTTGAGTTCACCTTTCTTGAAAAATGTCCACGCTTTAATATCGCCACTGCTGACATCGTTTCCTGCTTCGATTATTGTATCAATGTTTTCTCTTGTAACTGGTGTGTAAGTAAATGATAAACTCGTCGCATATTCTTCAGCAAATGTGGTTATCGAGAACATTGTAACCATTAATGTTACAACTGTTAATAATGCTACTATTTTCTTTTTCATGTCAAATCCCTCCATCAACTTCTATTATACCTTATTTTTCACCTAAAAACCCTCTAATGTAATCAATAACCACATTCGAATTCAATGGCATGCACTTATCAAATGTCATTGTATCCATGCTTTGATAATAATGAAGTTCTTTTATTGATTCCGACTAAAAAGCGAATACAATGTTTAGGCACTTTTATGCCTTTACATAAAAAATGATCGCCCCATTGCTGAAAAATGAACGATCATTTTGAAACAGTGGACTGACCGTAACGGCAGTTCCTTTATTTATAACTCTATTTTACATAATTACTCTTTAAATGCAAGTGTGGATAGCGTAAACTTATTGTCAGTTGAGAAAGGTC
>JAZRXA010000019.1:0-3235 GCA_045599965.1 Lachnospiraceae bacterium
GTAGCGAAGCAAGGTGCGCGCCCATCTTTAGCGCTGGCACCGCTAGCTTCGCGTTCCATAATTCATGCTCTACAAAAAATCTTTTTTCAGAGCATGAATTAACAAGAAATAATTTTAAAAAAATCATGCTCTGTAGAAGTATTCTTTGTGGAGCATGAATTCTTTAGAAAAAATATATAAATAATCATGCTCTATGAAATCATTTTCTTTGGAGCATGAATTTTGCAAAAATATGATTTACTTTTTCATGCTCTAGAGTGACAAACGTTGTGGAGCATGATTTTAGAAAGTGAGCGGCGCCGGTAGGCGACACAATGAGTCATAGTAGTAGAGGGATAGATAATGAGCGGGTAACGGGTAAAATATAGTATAAAAGAAAAATTTTTATAAAATTGCACAAAAAAAGAACATTATGAAAAAATATTGTTCTTTTTTTGATGGTCGCATATAATATTTTTACAAAAATCAAAAAATTGTGGAAGGAATGTTATATAGCATGGACAAGACACTTAAAGATCAAGCGTTAAAATATGCGAAGCATTTTGATGCAGTTTTAGAAATTCCATGTTCCGTTGTAGACCTAGGCAACAAAGAGATGGAAACTGACAGGGGCGATAAATGCATAGGCGTTTGCGCGCATTGCCCGCAAAAGGAGTGCCAAGGCTACCAGCAGTTTTCATATGGATGTAAAGAGGCTTACAGATGGGACGGCCTTTACACATTTCACTGTCTTCAGGAAATGGTTCTTGTATGTACTTCAATCACAAACGAAAAAGGCGACTTAGCCGGCGGTCTCGTTTTTGGCCCGATATGCCTAGATAATAAAGAAGAACTTTTAGCGCAAGCAACAACAAAGGGCTACAAAAAAGCATTGGAACAAGTTGCAGAGTTAGAACCTTCAAAGATTCAAGGAATCGCGGAACTCTTAGCGGGAATTGCAGGTTCAATTTCAAATCTTTCTCATGGTAAGGCTGGCAGATATTTCTATCGCCAGGAAAGTTTGCTTAACGCAATGTATGTTGAGAAGATGAAAGAGAGCGAAACATCGGATTACTATACATACCCTATTGCAATTGAAAGAAAACTTCGTACTGCAGTAAGAAGCAGAGATAAAGAAGGCTCGCAAACTTTGCTCAACCAGATTCTTGCGAACATCTTCGTTTCAAACAATAACAACCTAGAAGCAATTAAACCTAGAATCACAGAACTTATCGTTGTAATTTCGAGAGCAGCTGTTGATGCAGGCGCAGATATAAACGAAATCTTTTTGATTAATGAAAACTTCACACAAAACATTGAAGAGTTCACAAGCTTAGAAGGATTAAGTGCATGGGTATCGAACATGCTTCAAAGGTTTATTTCTTTCACATTTGAATTCGACAAAGTTAAACATGCGGATGCGGTTTATAAAGTTATCGAGTATATAAAAGCAAACTATAGGAAGCACTTAACACTTGAAGAAATTGCAGCAAACACATACCTTAGCAAAACATATCTTAGTTCTCTTTTTAAGAAAGAAACGGGATACAGTATTTCGGAATATATCAACATAGTTAGAATTGACAGAAGCAAATCACTTCTTCTTGAAGAGAACCTAAGTATAATTGAAATTGCAAATCTTTGCGGGTTCGAAGATCAAAGTTACTTCACAAAGGTCTTCAAAAACATAGTTGGTATTACACCAAAGAAGTACAGAGAAACCCGCGGCAGACAATAAAAAGCAAAAAAATTAAAACCCAAATATTAAAATTTGTCATACAAAATAGGCAAAAAAGTTTTACATAAAAATTTAAAAATTTGCGTTGACAAAAGGGTTTTCAAGGAATAAAATCCAAGGCACACCTCAAATCTGAGGCGTGCCTTTTTTCTAAAATTCCTCATGTATCGAGAGGAAAATTTCATAGAAAAATCCATTAAAACGATCCTTGCTCCCGCAGGACATCTCCCATACTTCGTAGGTACTCCCTAAAAAGGGTCCTCCTGCTCGCATGGTGCCCTCCTGCTCGCGCAAGGAAGAATATAACTAACAAGCCCTTGCTCCCGCAGGGGACAAATAACAAAGGAGTGCTTATGGCAAAGACTCACTTAGCTGTCTATGACGAAAGCCAGACTTATGTCGACCGTTTTATTAATTATTCTAAAAAGCGCCTCGGCATGAAGACCGCAATTATTGGCTTTACTGACACAGATGCTCTAATCAATTATTTGAAAGAAAACAAAATAAAGATTTTATTAATCTCTGAAGAGGAATGGATTAACAAAGATGAAGATCCCGAAATCTTTAACGAAAGAATAATTGAGACGGAGCATGTAGAGAAACTAATTTATCTTGGAGAAAGAAAAAATTCTAGAAGCAAACTTTTGCATATAAATAAATATCAATCGATGAACAAAATCTTAAATGAAGTTGAAGAGTTATTTGATGCGAAGGATGAAGAGGAGGTATTTGATGCGGAAGCAGATATTTTTGGAATTTATTCTCCGAGCAGCAATTCTAAAGTAAAAGGTTTTGCATATACCATTTGCGAAACGTTAGCGCAAAACAAAAAAGTTCTATACATAAATCTTGAAAGATTTTCTGGGATTAACACTAAGTTAAAAATTTCTAAAGATTCAAGCATTTCTAATTTGATTTATTTCTACAAAACAAATCCGAAAAAATTAAGAGAAGGGTTAGAAGATGTAAAGATACAAACAAACGGATTCGATATTTTAACTGCTCCGCTCGACATGAGCGATATTGATGAAATCGAATTAGATGATTGGAAATATTTTATTAATGCAATTGCGATTGCGGGTGAGTATCAAGCGATTGTGATTGATATGTATGAAGCTTTTAATAATTTAGAACCGATTTTTTCGATGTGCAAGAAAGTTTATATGCCGCTTACTGGTGGTAAAGATGAAAAGGAAAAGGTTTATGAGTTCAAGGAGTATTTTGAAATTCGCAACAGGACTGATCTATTAAAGAAAATTTCTGGAGCGCAGATATAAAGAATTCCTCGCTCCCGCAGGACATCTCCCATACTTCGCAGGCACCTCCCCTAAAAGGGTCCCTCCTGCTCGTATGGTGCCTTCCTCGCTCGCGCTCGGGATTTATTATTTACGCTTTATTGTTGCAACCTAAAACATTTACAATTTTATGAGCAACCATTTCTTTTATTGCTGTACGTGCTGGTTTAAGATATTGACGTGGGTCAAAATCTGCTGGATTATTTGCAAAATATTCTCTTAC
>JAZRXA010000020.1:0-22784 GCA_045599965.1 Lachnospiraceae bacterium
AATGTTTTCGAAGGAAAACTTTATATTCAAACAGGCAAAGTAAAAGAAGTTTCAAAACAAATTCATGCAAATCCAAAAGTAGAACTTTGTGCCTTCAAAGGTGGAGAATGGCTTCGTCTTGCAGGAGAACTTGTTGAAGACGATAGGCTTGAAGCAAAGCAGGCTATGTTAGATGCATATCCAATGTTGCAAAACATGTACAAAGCAGACGACGGAAACACAGAAGTTTTCTACTTCAAAAATGCCACCGCTCAGATTTGCGCATTCACTCACGAACCAGAACTAATCACTTTCTAAATTAAAAAAATAAATACCAATTAAAAAAGCTGTCCCACCATTAAACGGGGCAGCTTTTTTGTAGCGCCCTCCTAGCGTCTTCGCTAAGTTTCATTAAAGCCTCATTCATAAATCGCAAGAAGCGAAACTTCTAGACCAACACCCACTGCTATATTCCTACCGGCGCCGCTTCGCTGGCTAACGCCAGCTCCATATATGAAAATAACTTTTGAAGTTCTACTTACACAAAAAACCATACAACTCCTAGAAAAACATATGATGACTTATGGTGCTTACCCGTACAGCCCATCTTATATTGGCTTTGTTGTATGGTTTAAAATTTAAAATAATGCCAAAAATTAGCACTTTTTTGAGCAAAAACCATAAGTCACACCATCAAAACAGCTAAGTTGTATGGTTATTTGTCTTTTTGGATATCCGAGGTTGCTCGCGAAGTTGACGGCGCTTGGGCTAAGTAGGGCCCTGCGCCGTCCTTCGCTACTTACGGTGGCTGACTTTGAATGACAGTACATGTTCTTTCGAGCGCCACCTTAGTTTATAAATTTTAAAAAAATATTTTATTTTGGTCTCATATATGGAGCCGGTGGTTACACCGGCGAAGCGGACGACTTTAGTCGGACGCAATGGGACATAGTAGTAGAGGTTGTGGGGCTTGTGGATTATCTTTGATCATCCACAAACCCACAACCAAAAGATTTCGATAATTCGTATTTGCTGGAATAATGAGGCCGCGTCGTAAGCTGCGCGCTTATAAGCGCTTGCTTTCTCCTTCAAAAAATGTTGAATTATCAAGGTTTTTTCGAGCGACTTTTTAAAAAAACCACAAAAAAACCAGGAAAGGAGAATGAGCCACCTCTAAAAAATATAATCCATTATTGTAATAACATTTCTAACAGTTCTGCCGCAATATCGTGATTTTTCACTCTAATAAGATTATCCCAAGCATCTGGCTTACCCAACAGGTTAGCTCCTCCATGCCAAACTAGTTCATCATCAATCACCGCAAAACGTTCATTAATTTCTTCTTTTGTTTCAACATATATGCCTGCATCTGTTAACATCTTAATTGCAATAAGATGATTATCTGCACTTCCCATTACGATATTGTCTGCATCCATCGTAATAATTGTTACTTCTACTCCTGCCTCTTGACGTGCCTTCACCAAAAGAATAAATCTATTTATTTTATCCCATTCAAGTTGAGAGCTAGAAATAACAATATTTTTATTAGCTTCCACTATATCTCTTTCAAACACATCAACATAATTCATTGAATCATATATCGCATTTACTTTTTGTTTATCTAAAACAACATCTGTTACAACATCAAATCCAATTTTTTTATATGTTCTTAGTCTACTAGTATACATATTATCAAAAAATCTTATATGCGAATCTACATAATCATATACTATAACTTCTTTTTTTCCTTCATAATCTCGATTTAATCTACCAACATACTGTTCAACTTTTGAAGGATCTGATACCGGAGCAGCTAGCATTAAAGTATCCAGTCTAGGAAAATTAAATCCTTCTCCAATTTTTTGTGCTGTTGCAACTAAAATCAAACTTTCCTCTTTAGAAGTGTTTTGTAACTCATTTATTATTCTTTGATTTTCTTTATCTGTATTATCTCCATACAAAAGGCATACATGGTCAGCAAAATTATGCAAATTCTCGAATAATAATTTAGCCTGCTCCTTTTGCCTTGTAAGAATTAGCGGTGTTCTCCCTTTATTAATGCATTCCTTAACATCTTCTATTATCATATTGTTTCTAGCTTGATTGCTTGAAACAAGTGCATATGCTACATTAATGTCATTCCTACTTTCGTGGTTTCCTATCAGTCTCGTATATCTAGGATAAATATAATGCCCTATATTTTGTTGCTCAGCTCTTTGTTTTGCAGTGAAACTATGTCTTATAGGTCCAATTAACATATATATTATTTTCTCTAATTCATCGCTACGCTTTGGTGTTGCTGATACTCCATATACATATCTAGCATTTACCCTTTGAAGAACATCTATTGAAGAGGTTGATGCTCCGTGATGACATTCATCCATAATTACCATTCCATATGATTTTAATAATTCTTCATATTCACTTTTTCCAGCAAGCGATTGAATCATCGCAATATCAACTATACCTGAAAGTGTATTTTTGCCTCCATGTAAGATTCCAATAACACTTTCTCTTATTTTTTCTTTGCCACCTTTTGTTAAATACTTTGGCAATTCTTCATCAATATCAAGAAAAGTTTTTAATTCTTCAACCCATTGATTTAATAGATCTTTATTTTGTATTAATATCAATGTACTTACTTTTCTTTTTGCAATCAAATAACTACAGACAACAGTTTTTCCAAAAGCCGTAGCTGCGCTTAATATTCCATTATCGTAATGAAGCAAAGTTTCTATGGCCTCATTTTGTTCTGCTTTTAATTTTCCAATAAAACTTATACGTAATGGTCGTCCTTTAGACCTAATATCCTCAATATCATACGGTATTCCTGATTCGTTACACTTTTCTTCAATCTTATCTCTTAATCCACGTGGCAATTTGATATATCCATTTACATCTTTTCCCATATATACAGTAGAATAATTATAATAGTTAGAATATCCTAACCTTTTATTCTTGTAAAAAATAGGATTATCAAATGCTGCCATGCTCCTGATTTGATTTTGAATATGCGGTGTCAGATTTAATGTATCAACATATATCCCATCGCCCATGGTAATATGTATTTTGCCTGATACGTCCATTGGATTGAATTTGTCATTTCTTTTCCACGGTTTAGGCCTTTTGTCAATTTGATTAAAAGAAAGTTGCCCCATAGAAAGAGCCAACTCTGAATTCCATTTAATAATATAATTTTGAATTTCGTTTAAAGAATACTTTGGTGTTTGATTTAATAAAATATCCCATTGATTAGGATATGCATTCCAGTTTTCATCAACAAATGCACTATTTCCATTTTTTAATGCTTGTCCCTGAAGTGGTAACGCTATTAAATTACCTATTCCACTTGATGTGTCCTGTGAAGGATACATTCTGTCATAAAAATGAAAGGTTTTTAAATTTATTGAAGCGGCACCTTTATTTAAAAGCATGTATCCAAAATTTCTTGCTATCGAAGCAGATATTTTATTCTTAAAAAATATCCATACATGTGCGCCTTTACCAGACCTAGACCTCTCTACCAATGGAACTATCCCATTCTTTATACACATGAGTCTAAGTGCATCTACTTCCTCATGCCATTCTTCATCGGTATTGGCAAAATCTGTTTTTTCTGCATCTTTTGCGTGATTATCAAAATCAAAAACTATAAATCTACATGTGGCATCGGCAAGTAACGGATATATTCCGATTACATCTGTTCCGTCTTCTTTATATCCCAATAAATGTCTTTTAACAATTTCTACTGAAAGCCTACTCCAATTTTTGTTTTCACATTCATCACATTTAATTTTTCCACCATTAAAAGCAGGACACAATTCATTCCATCTATTTATACACTGAGGATAATAATTTCCATTTTTAGCCCTTTTAGCATACACATCTTCTCTTCCCCAAAACATACTAAAAAACAATTTTACTTGTTTATCATCTATAAAATGTGATTGTATTCTTGAGCCTTGATCCAAATCATATTCTTCTTTTTTTATAATTTTTTCCGTAAAAACATCATCAACTTCAAAAGGTATTCCTGCCCTTTGAAGTTGAGACTTTAACATGTTATTTTCTTTTTGCAAACTTCTTACCAATTTGCGCAAGGATTCTTTATTATATTCTTCTATGTTCATTATTTTTTTCTTTTAATTTTCCAATAACCTTTACGGTCGGACCCAACTCTTTCAATCAATCCTTTTTCTTTCAAGGATTTCAAGTACATAGTTACCGATACGCGGCTCACATTCAACTTGTCCGCAATCTGTTGTGATGTATAACCAGGATCTTCTAAAATCAACTTGAAAGTCTCTCGTTCCTTATCAGATAACTTATCAGATAACTTATCAGATAAATTGCTATTCATCTTATCAGTCATTCTTACGATTCTATCTTCTGGTCCGGTAAATTTTATCATAATATCCCCCGAATGAACTGTATATTCGGGCACTGGCAGACCATCAGCTGTGCAAGCATTACAAATTTTTTCGATACCACGTCCCCAGCTCTCGATAAATCCAGCAAAATAAAAGACAGATGCTACATTTGGATTATAAGGTCTTGACGCATGTTTTTGCATTAAATTCTCTTGCGTCCAGTCTTCCGGAAGACTTCCTATATTCGCTATATAAAGTTTATCTTCGTACACACTAATCTGAATCGGTATGCCAGATTGATACTGTTTGTGGCAGATTGCATTCAACAGCGCTTCTCGCAAAGCCTCTTTTGGTACAAAATATTTTTCGATTCGTTGGATGCCTTCATAAGTAATCTTAGCTTTCATATATTTCAAATAAATCAAATCAATTGACTTATCAACTTGTTCTAATAATGAACCATGAATTTCATCTTGATATAAAAGATCAGCATCATTTTCAAAATATCCAATCTTTAAATATGCACCAAGTTGATACTTTTCTGGATCCTTACTGAATAATAGCATCGCCGCATTTGTTAGATAATCACCATTTATTAAATGTAACTTATCCAAAAGTACTTCTTTTGATTCTTCCAAAAGTGTCGAATCTATCCTACCTTTCTTTGCAGCAAGTTTCTTGAATTTTAAGACCGCATCATCATCAACATCTTCTATTTTGAATGCTGGCATTGGAGAATTATCCCATGTTGAACCATGTTTTCTTAAAAGGAATGCCTCAAGTGCGGGCCCTGTCAAAATCTGTTTTGTACTTCCACTGCGATAATGATAAACACCCTTATAAGGAATTCCTACTGGATAAGGAGGCACATCAATTTCAATATATTCTTTCTCCCCTTCAATCAAAAGATTGATATCAACAATAATTCCCATCGTGTCTCGGACTTTATTTGGAATTTCTTCAAGCAATCTTTTAGAATTACTTATTCCAACAACAGTTCCATCATCATCGCACCCGATATATATCCTGCCACCTTGTGCATTGGCAAAACCACAAATCCATTTCAAATATTCATCTCTCCAAGATTCTTTCCATTCAATATTCTGATTTTCCGCCATTATATCCTCCACTGGTTACTTATATTTGCCTAATTATTATAACATGTTTTAAATGTGCTTTATGATTAATCTAAAACTTACTGTATGTGCTCATCTATGTATTCCCTTCCTAGAGCTCTGATTATCTGTTGTTTACTTTTTCTTAGTTCTTTTAATGCAGCTTGGTTTTCTTTTCGTTTTTGGATTTGTTTTTTTAATGAATCCAGTTCTTCTGGTTTTATATAACGACTTATCACCTTATTATTTTCACGATACATTAAATAATTATATTGTTTATTCGCAATATTTTTTATTTGAATTGATCCTTTTGGTAATTGTTCTTGTTCAATAAGAATAGCTTTTTCTATTCTTATTGAGCGTTCATATTCTTCAAGCATTACTTCTTCTATAACTGACATGTTAACCAACTTTCTTTAATTTATTTTATATTGTTGGTTAAATGATAATCCACTAAATAAATTTTGTCAAATGAATATTGAGGGTGGGATTCGCTCCGGCGGTTTGCGCGATTTCGCAACGAATTGGCTAGTCTTCTTATTTTATTGCGAAAAAAAGATGAATTTCGCAACGAATTTGACTAAATGAACATTACTTTGCGAAATCCGTTACATATTTCGCAGCATTATCTGTATATTGATTGATTCGTTGCGAAAGATGGTCATGTTTCGCAGCGAATATACTTATTTACTTATTTTGCTGCGAAAATTAGTTGAGATTTCGCAAAAGAATGTCTTAAAAGTACAAAACGTTGCGAAAAGAAAAACAGGAGCCTTCATAGGCTCCTGTTTCAAAATCACGGAGAGGGTGGGATTCCCGCCGGGGCTAAAGCCCCTTTCAGGCCGCGTCGTAAGCTGCGCGCTTATAAGCGCTTGCTTTCTCCTTGTTCGAATCCCACCTCCGAACTAAGCAAAACAAAAAGCAAGGTCACACTGGACCTTGCTTTTTGTTTTGACGGAGAGGGTGGGATTCGAACCCACGTGCCCTTGCGGACAAACGGTTTTCAAGACCGCCTCGTTATGACCACTTCGATACCCCTCCAGGGTTCTTTGCATCCACGGGCACGTGGTGCAAAGGCTTGCCAAACGGCACTGATTATTCTATCAAATTAAGTGTGCCTTTGCAACCTCTAAATCCCCTTCATCTGTGATTTTGATGTTAGAATATGAGGCCTTTACAAGTTTAACTGGCGCATCTTTGTAGACTTTCTCCCATATCATAGAATCGTCTGTAATAAGCGCTCTTTCGTCCTTGCCGCGCGCGCTCAACTCTTTATAAGCATTATAAAGCTTAGCGTAATTAAAGCCTTGTGGAGTTTGAACCTGCCATGTAAGCGCGCGCGGCGTAGTCGCCTCTACGAACGCTCTGGCGGAACATGAACTTAGGGTTACATCACCGTCAAGGTCGCCCGCTCCACTAATTTCTTTAGCTATTTTAATTGTATCTTTAACTGGCATAGCTGCGATAGCTGCGCCATTGTTTTTAGTTTCTTCAATAACGTTGTTGATAATATCAGCTGTGATAAAAGGGCGTGCGCCGTCGTGAATTAAGACAATGTCTTCTTCGCTAGCGATATCCTTTAAGTCGTCCAAACCATGAAAGGCTGAATTAAATCTTTCTTCTCCGCCCTCACAAACGCTAATTACTTTTTTGAAACTATATTTATCGACTATCTCATCAAGCACAAACTTCATATGTGCTTTGTCTGCAACGATGCTAATCTTATCTATGTTGCTCTCTTCGAAAGCCTTTACTGAATAATAAAGTAAAGGTTTGCCATTAACTTCGATATATTGTTTTGGAATAGGTGCGCCAACTCTTAGCCCAGCGCCACCTGCTAAAATAATAGCAAAATTCATAATCTTTCTTTTCAACCTAAAATCTAAATCCCGATTCCGAAATCAAATCTAATTTCAAAACTTACTCTAGTTTTAACCCCGGCACTGCGTTTAAGTCTAAGCCGTCTCTTTTTCCATTAATAAACTCATAGTAGCCAGCCGCGCCAATCATAGCTGCGTTGTCTGTGCAAAGAATTGGCTTTGGACAGTAAAAGCTTCCGCCTGATTCTCCGCCTATTTTTCCACCTGATTCTCCGCCTGGTTCTCCGCCTATTTCTCCGTCTGATGTGCCAAAACCTTCAACCGCTTCCTTAAGTGCTGCTCTTAAAGTTTGGTTCGATGCAACGCCACCCGCCATAGCGAATTTCTTCATATCATACTCTTCCATCGCCATAAGAACTCGCTCTTTCATGCTGTCGATAACAGCTTGCTGGAAGGATGCCGCAACGTCAGCCTGGAACTTCTCATCAATTTCCAGGCCTTTCATTTTATATGAATTAATTGTATTTAATACAGCGCTTTTTACACCGCTGAAACTAAAATCGTAAGGATTATCATCTATCTTCGCACGTGGAAAATCGAAAGCTTTCGGATCTCCTGAATGCGCCGCCTTCTCTACTTTAGGGCCACCTGGATATCCCAGTCCAATCGCACGCGCAATTTTATCATAAGCTTCGCCAGCTGCATCATCACGGGTGCGCCCAATAATCGTGTAATGAGTATAATCGTCAACGCGTACTAAGTGAGTGTGTCCGCCACTAGCAACTAAGCAAAGAAATGGTGGCTCCAATTCTGGGTACTCAATATAGTTTGCGCAAACATGCCCCTTAATGTGATGGACGCCTACTAGCGGAATATTCTTTGCATACGCGATAGCCTTTGCCTCGGCTACGCCAACGAGCAGCGCGCCTACCAAGCCTGGTCCATAAGTAACTGCGATTGCGTCTAAGTCATCAAGCGTTACATTCGCATCCGCCAACGCTTTCTTTATTACAGGATTTATTTTTTCAATATGTTTTCTAGATGCAATTTCAGGAACAACTCCGCCGTAAAGCGTATGCAAATCAATTTGCGAATAAATCACATTCGAAAGAACTTCTCTTCCATTAACTGTGATAGCTGCTGCCGTTTCGTCGCATGAAGATTCAATTGATAAAATAACTGTCTTGTCCATAATTTTTTTAAACTTCAAATTCTAAATTTTCTAACCGCAAAGTTCAACTTTATTGGCCTAAAAATTTAGTCTTCTTCAAACCTTAACTCTATAGTCTTTAAATCTTTTCCAGGCTCTACCCTGTCAAAAATTTTATGAACCTCGTCCATGTATTCGCCTGGATGAATTAACGATGGGCTGTAGTGCGTAAGCCACATGCGTTTTGCATCTGCTTGCTTTCCTAACTCGGCAGCTTCGTAAAAAGTCATGTGCTTCTTTTGAACTGCATCTTCAGCTTTTTCTAGATCGCCATACATTCCTTCGCAAATAAATAGGTCTGCATCTTTCGCCTTTTTTGCAATTATGTCAACCGGTCTTGTATCTGTGCAATAAGTAACTTTAAGGCCCTTCCTTTCTGGTCCCATTACCATATCCGGCGTATAAGTTTTTCCGTCTATTTCGACATCGTCACCGTTTTGTAAAACGCCCCAGGCTTTAACAGGAAGTCCTAACTCTTTTGCTTTGTCTACGTCAAACTTTCCTGCTCTGTCTACAACAATATTGTATCCGTAGCATGTTA
The DNA here is from genome assembly GCA_045599965.1 of Lachnospiraceae bacterium. Lineage (GTDB taxonomy): Bacteria > Bacillota > Clostridia > Lachnospirales > Lachnospiraceae > RGIG5612. Next base: position 9,036 of record JAZRXA010000020.1, read on the forward strand.
TGCGGTGTTTTAACTTAAAGGCTTCGATTCTATAATTCTCAAACCAAAACTCTTCTTCATCTTCCATAATTTCTATGTAAGTTACTAAGAATGGAAGTTCAGGCGCAATAACGCGAAGCGATTCGCATACTCTTGATACGCCTTTAGGTCCAATTATTGTAAGTGGCGCTGTACGCTCTGCGTTGCCCATCGTAAGTAGGAGCCCAGCAAGTCCGCCTATATGATCGCCGTGAAAATGCGTAATACATATAAGGTCTATTTGCTTAAAAGACCATCCTTGTTTCATGATTGCGATTTGAGTTGCCTCACCGCAATCAATTAAAATATTTGAGCCGTTGGTGCGTGCCATTAAAGACGTTAAGTTTCGTCTAGGCAGCGGCATCATTCCTCCAGTTCCAAGTAAACAAATATCTAACATAATTTCTTTAAAAATAGTTTTGCGTTTTCAATTGGTCTGCTATAAAAATCTTTTCGCTCGCCTATGAATTCAAAACCTTCCTTTTCATATAATTTAATTGCGGCTTCGTTGCTTTCTCTTACCTCAAGATTTATTGATGTTACGCCTCGCTTGCTTGCTTCTTCGTAGGCTATATCTAAAAGTTCGGATGCAACACCTCTATTTCTATGTTCTTTCCTTACCGCGATGCTTACTAAATTTCCTTCATCTAATACGCACACAATTGCTACGTATCCAATAACTCTTTCGCCGTCTTTAGCAACTAGGAAAATTGTATTTCCTTTTTCCATATATGTTGCAATTCCTTTAGCGCTCCAAGGTTGTCCGAAATATTCCGACTCCATCTTAGAGACTTCTTCTATATCGTCATATACTAAATGATAATATTTTATTTCCATTAATCTTCTTTTTCTTTTTTTGCTAATTCTCTTTCCGCTTGCGATACTTTTAAGTATTCAGGAGCTTCGCTGTCTGCATCAGCAGTTAAGCCTAAACGGTATTTAAGTTGTCCTACAAGTGCAACTGTATCAGCCCTTGCTAGCATAGCTTCTTCCATCGCAATTCCATAGTTAAACGTTGCATGCTCTTCAATATAATCTTCATAAATTTCTGCCGCATCGCCCAAAAAAACTACTGGTGGCGGATTGCCATCTAACGAAGTAAGTGTTTCTAATTGTTCTAATAGTTCATCTAGACTCATTGCTGTGCTGTCCATAAAAACATCAAAGTCAACTGTGTTGTCCGGACGAATTATAAAATTAAAAATTCCGCAATAAACGTTTTTATTTCTAGCGTCTATCATTGGAACAATTATGCATCCGATTGCTTCTGGCATTAAAAGGTTATACGCCATCGCATGAAGAGTCGGAACATGAACCAAAGGTTTATTAAGCGCTAACGCTAGGCCCTTCGCTGTTGCACTTCCAATTCGAAGTCCTGTAAAAGATCCTGGCCCACCGCTAACCGCTATCGCATCAATCTCTTCTAGCGACGTTTTCGTCTCTTTTAGAAGTTCGTCTAACAAAGGCATCAAAGTTTCTGAATGAGTAACCTTAAAGTCGCCCAGCTTTATGCCAAGTAGTTTGCTCTCGTTAACGATTGCTACTGATGCAATTGGTCCTGATGTCTCAATTCCTAAAACCTTCATTGAATAGTAATCCTTCTATAGTCAAACCCTTTTTCTAAATCTTTTTCTATCGTTATAAACTGTGTCTTTTCCGGCAAGATATCTTCGATTTGTTTTCCCCATTCGATTATGCAAACGCCTTTCCCAAAAGCGTACTCCTCAAATCCTATCTCTTCCATTTCGCTAGAGTCGGCTATGCGATAAACATCGAAGTGATAAAGAGGAAGTCTTCCTTCCTCGTAAGTTTGAAGAATTGTAAACGTTGGCGAACAAATAGGTGTTTTGATTTCCAGCCCTTTTGCAAACCCTGCAGTAAAGACGGTTTTTCCAACTCCAAGATCTCCATCAAGGCAAAAGATATCGCCTGGCTTTGCCTTTCTTGCCAGTTCAAATCCTAATGTATAAGTTTCTTTTTCGTTACATGTTTCGTAAGTCATTATTCTTTTTCGATGAATGCGTTATGTACCGCTCTAGCAGCATCATCAGCATCTTTTTCATCAACGATGACTGTAATTCTAATCTCGCTAGTTGCAATCATCTTGATATTAATTTCAGCATTATAAAGAGCTTCGAACATCTTACTTGCTGTACCAGGATCAGTCATCATTCCTGCGCCTACTACAGAAACTTTAGCAACGTTTTCTTCATGCGAAATATGATCTGCTGAAAATTTCTCTTTATTAGTTTCTAAAATTTTAAGTGACTCATCGAGATTTTTTCTATCAATAGTAAATGTGATGTCTTTTGTGCCATCACGTCCAACGCTTTGCAAAATTGTATCAACAGATATTCCTGCCTTAGCAAGAACGTCGAAAACCTTAAAAGCAACACCTGGAATATCTGGAACTCCGATGAGTGAAATACGTGCTGGGTTTTTATCAACTGCTATACCATTAATTAATCTTCTTTCCACTTTTATATTCTCCTTAACTATTGTACCTTCTTCATTGTTTAATGATGAGCGAACTACTAATTCGATTCCATACTTCTTTGCCATGCCAACGCTTCTATTATGTAAAACCTGTGCGCCCAGCGTAGCTAAAGCCATCATCTCATCATACGTAATTTCTTTTAACTTCTTTGCAGATGGAACGATTCTAGGATCGCATGTGTAAACGCCATCTACATCTGTAAATATTTCGCACTTGTCCGCATGAAGCGCCGCAGCTAAAGCAACAGCAGTTGTGTCGCTTCCTCCTCTACCAAGTGTTGTTACATCGTCGTACTTATCAAGTCCTTGGAAGCCTGTAACTAAAACTATTTTCTTTGCTTCAAGTTCATTTTTGATTCTGTCTACGTCGATATTTTTAAGTCTTGCGTTTCCATGTTCCTTTGTTGTATGCATAGCAACTTGGAATGCGTTAAGCGAAATAGCTGGAACGCCAAGTTCATGTATCGCCATAGCGCAAAGTGAAACGCTGATTTGTTCGCCAACACTAAGGAGCATATCGAGTTCTCTTTTTGAAGGCTTTTTAGAAATGCTATCAGACAATTCTAAAAGGTCGTCTGTTGTATCTCCCATTGCTGAAAGAACAACTACAACTTCATTACCTTCTTTGTACTCGTCTACGCATCTTTGTGCGACATTATAAATTTTTTCTTTGTCGGCTACTGATGATCCGCCGAACTTCTTTACTACTAACATTTTTTATCCTCTAGCAGCTTTTCAATTAATTTGTAACCTGGGTTTATAACAATGTTACTCTTTGCTGCTTCTTTCTCTGAATATTTTAGGCCGCTTCCTTTTTCGTTTCTGCTATCATAAATCAAATACGGAACGGCATCGCTTGTGTGCGTCCTAAGCGCAACTGGTGTTGGATGGTCTGGCATAACAAGCATTCGAAATTCTATCTTTTTAGATTTGAGTTCATCATATATTCTTTTGATAACTCTATCGTCGATATATTCGATAGCTTTAATTTTTCTTTCAAAGCTACCTTGATGACTCATCTCATCTGCCGCCTCAACATGCACATAAGCAAAATCAAAATCTTCTTTTATTAAAAGATCTAGTGCTTTTTGTGCCTTTCCTTCATAGTTCGTATCCAATGTGCCATTTGCGCCTTCTACGCTCGGAACTTCCATCATAGCTCCGATTCCTATTCCTTTAAGAAGATCAACTGCACTTATCATAGTGCCCTTTTTATTTGTCTTCTTAAAAAATGGTGCAAGGTTTGGCTTGGTGCCTGCTCCCCAAAACCAAAAGCAATTCGCTACTTTCTTTCCTTCGCTTCGACGCTTTTCATTTATAGGGTGATGATTCAAGACTTTATAGCTTATCTTCATAATGTCTGTAAAATCTTTCGCCATCTCTTTTATTTTTTCATCACTATCTTCGCCAGTTTCTTTTATAAACTCTTCTGGTAAAAGTGTGCTTATCGTTTTATCTAAGTTGTCATGCGGAATTGCAAGGTCAAACTCTTTTCCGTTTTCCCATATAAGGCAATGTCTATATCCCGTTCCCGGATAAAAGCTTAAATCTTGATATAAGTTTTTTTCTTTTAGTTCATCTAAAACTGCTTGTAACAAAATTTTTGATTCAGTAGTTGTAATTTCTCCTGATGAATGGTCAATTATTGTTCTCTTTCCAAAGTCTTCGTCAGAAAAATCTTCTTCGCTAATAGTTACGATATTTACTCTAAAAGAAATATCTTTTTCTTTCATTGGAACACCAATCGACAAAGCTTCTAGCGGACTTCTTCCAGAATAATATACCTTTGGATCATATCCTAATACTGCTAAATTTGCTGTATCGCTTCCCGGCTTCATTCCTTCTGGAATTGTAAAGGCAAGACCAACTTCTCCCTTTGATGCAAGCTCATCCATCATTGGTGTGTTTGCTGCCTCAAGGGGAGTTTTATTTCCTAATTCTTTTATTGGCTCATCTGCCATTCCATCGCCTAAAACGATAACATATTTCATATTATTTTACCTGTATGATTGCTTTAACTTTTTCTTTGTTAAGTCCTTTATTTTCTAGTTCCTCAAAGCTCATAGGTTTCGTAACAAATGCTACTTCTTCGCTTAAACTTTCAAGTGTAATTTCTTTTTCTATTTCAAAATTATTTTTTACATCCGCATAATCTTTATCTACACGAATAAAGAATTTGCTTACGTTCTTTTTCTGGTCTGCTAGTTTAGCTGCTTTGCTATCCCATACGATTGGAATATTTTTATTTAAATGCTTAGCCTCGTCAACAATGTCAGCTACTACTGCTGATGCTGTAGGAAGTTTTCCTGCGCCAGCTCCAAAGTACATGCTATCTCCTAATAAATCGCCGCAGATACCTACACCATTAACAACATCGTCAACACTATAAAGCACATGCTCTCTTCCTATCATGTAAGGAGCTACTGAAATAAAAATTTCGCCATCTTTCTTTTTTGATGAACCTAAAAGTTTTATTTTCATGTCCATGGCTTTTGCATAGGCTACGTCTATAGCTGTGATATTTTTAATTCCCTCTACGCTAAAGCTTTCAAAGTCTACATGCTCACCATAAGCTAAGCTAGTAAGGATTGCTATCTTTCTTGCTGCATCCCATCCATCTACATCTGCAGTTGGATCTGCTTCTGCATATCCAAGAGCTTGGGCTTCTTTTAATGTTTCTTCATATCCAACACCTTCGTTATACATCTTTGTTAAGATGTAGTTTGTTGTGCCGTTTAAGATTCCTGTTATTTCGCAAATGTGATCAGCTGTTAGGCATCTAAGCATTGTTCTAATAATTGGAATTCCTCCGCCTACACTAGCTTCAAACATAAAGTTTTTGTTTTTCTCTTTTGCAAGTGCAATAAGTTCTGGACCAAACGCTGCCACTAAAGCTTTATTAGATGTGCAAACGTTTTTGCCTGCTTCTAGTGCAGCCTTTACGAACTCATATGCTGGATGCAATCCACCCATAACCTCAACTACTATATCTACTTCTGGGTCATTAACTATTACATCATAGTCATGTACTAAAATCTTTTCGATACATGAGCCAGGAAATTCTCTTAAATCTAAAACGTATTTAACTTCAATGTCATCGCCAACGTTTTTGCTAACAACATCTTTATTTTTTTCGAGCACTTCTACTACGCCCGAGCCTACTGTTCCATATCCTAATACTGCTATCTTTACCATTTTCTTTTCCTCTTATTTATTATTTAACCATTGCAAATATGCGTTTATAAATCCATCTAAATCTCCGTCCAACACCGCCGCTGCATTTCCCATCTCGTAATTTGTTCGGTGATCTTTTACCATTGTGTAAGGCTGCATTACGTAGGAGCGAATTTGATTTCCCCAACCTATCTCTGTAACTTCGCCTCTTATGTCTGCTAAGTTCTTTGCCTGCTCTTCTTTCTTAAGTAAGTAAAGTTGGCTCTTTAGCATCTGCATAGCTTTGTCCTTGTTTTGGAACTGGCTTCTCTCGTTTTGGCATTGCACTACGATTCCAGTTGGCAAGTGAGTAATTCTAATTGCTGAACTCGTTTTATTTATGTGCTGTCCACCGGCTCCTGAACTTCTATATGTATCGATTCTGATTTCATCATCTGCAATCTCAATATCTACATCATCTTCTATTTCTGGTACTACGTCACAACTTACAAAACTTGTCTGGCGCTTTCCTGCCGCGTTGAATGGACTAATTCTTACTAAGCGGTGAACTCCTTTTTCGCTTTTAATATATCCGTAAGCATTCTCGCCATTTATTTGAATCGTTACTGACTTAAGTCCAGCTTCTTCACCATCTAATGAATCAATAACTTCGTAGGTGAATCCGTGGCGTTCTGCCCATCTACAATACATTCGATAAAGCATGCTTGCCCAATCGCAACTTTCTGTTCCTCCCGCCCCTGCATGTAACGTAAGGATTGCATTATTGGCGTCAAATTCTCCTGAAAGAAGGGTTGTTAGTCTATAATCATCAAAAAGTTTTTTGAAATTTTCAAACTCTGTTCCTACCTCTGATGCAAGTTCTTCATCATCTGCCTCTTCGGTCATTTCTATAAGTATTTTTACATCTTCAAAACTAGTTTGGACCTTATCAAATTTTTCTATGGAATCTTTTAGGCTTTTAAGTTCTTTCATAAGCTCTGCACTTTTTTTGTTGTCATCCCAAAAGTTTGGAGCCTCCATTAATTTCTCTATTTCTGCAATTTTTTCAGCCTTTTGTTCGCGTGCTAAACCGACCTCCATTTCCTTCAATGGCTGGTCAAATTGGCCTAATTCATATTTCGTTTGCTCTAGTAATACCATAAAAAATCCTAGTCCTCCACATTAACTAATCAATTATAAGGTATATCCCTATAATAATAAAGAAGAAATTTGAAAAGATATAAAAAAGCGAATCCCTTGGATTCGCTTTTATAATTAATGCTCGTATCCCGCACGAACTTTTTTCAATCGCTAATACGCTCTGAAAAAAGTTGTGTCGGCTCTGCTCGCTCTTAAAATACTATGCTTTTCTGCCACAGCATTGTTTATATTTTTTACCTGAGCCACATGGGCAAGGATCATTCGGATAAACCTTTTCGTTCTCCCTCTTTTTTGGTGCTTTAGCAAGTGAATCATCTTTATTTGTTGCAAGTGGTTTAGCTACTTGCTCACGTTTGACTTCTTGTTGGACCTGGATATGAAGCATAGTTCTTACTGTGTCTTCTTGAATTCCTGCAACCATATCATCAAACATATCGTAGCCTTGCATTTTGTATTCAACAACTGGGTCTCTTTGGCCATAAGCTTGAAGACCAATACCTTGACGAAGTTGATCCATGTCATCGATATGATCCATCCAATGGCGATCTATTACTCTAAGTAATACTACACGTTCAACTTCTCTTAGGTGTTCTTCAATTGGGAATTCTTTTTCTTTTTGTTCATAGAGAGCATGTGCATGTTCAATCATATCCTCTCTAAATTGTTCTTTTGTATATGACGCTTCTTGTTGCTCGTCGCTTAACCTAATAGTGTCATTAAAGATTGGTGTCCAAATTTCATTTAATTCTTTAATATCCCACTCTTCAGGCTTACTTCCTTCTACAATAACACCACTAACAATACGTCCTGCAACTTCCCTAGCCATCTGGAATACTGACTCTTCCATAGACTCGCCATTAAGAACTCTTAATCTTTCTTCATATATAAGTTCTCTTTGTTCATTCATAACCTCATCATATTCAAGGAGGTTCTTTCTGATACCAAAGTTATTATTTTCAATTTTTTCTTGTGCTTTTTCTATTGCATTAGAAAGCATCTTATGTTGAATTTGCTCGCCGTCTTCTACTCCAAGTGCATTAAACACACTCATAAGTCTTTCGCTACCAAATAATCTCATAAGATCATCTTCAAGTGAAATATAGAATCTAGATTCACCAGGGTCTCCTTGACGACCAGAACGACCACGAAGCTGATTATCAATACGGCGCGCTTCATGTCTTTCTGTACCAATAATCTTAAGTCCGCCAGCTTTCTTAGCTTCTTCATCAAGCTTAATATCAGTACCACGGCCAGCCATATTTGTTGCGATTGTAACCGCACCATGTTTTCCGGCTTCAGCAACTATTTGGGCTTCCTGTTCATGGAACTTAGCGTTTAAGACATTGTGCTTAATTCCACGTTTCTTAAGCATTCCAGAAAGTAATTCAGAAATATCAATTGTAATTGTACCAACCAAAACAGGTTGTCCCTTTTTATGTGCCTCGATTATTTCTTCAACTACTGCTCTGTATTTTTCTTTCTTTGTTTTATAAACTGCATCTTCTAAATCTTTGCGAATAACCGGGACGTTTGTAGGAATTTCAACAACGTCCATTCCGTAAATATTTCTAAATTCGTTTTCTTCTGTAAGTGCAGTACCTGTCATACCTGCCTTCTTAGCATATTTGTTAAAGAAGTTCTGGAATGTAATAGTGGCAAGTGTCTTAGACTCTCTTTTAACCTGTACATGCTCCTTAGCTTCTATAGCTTGATGCAAACCATCTGAGTAACGACGGCCCGGCATAATACGACCTGTAAATTCATCAACGATTAATATCTCATCATCCTTTACAACATAGTCTTGGTCTTTGTGCATAAGGTTATGCGCACGAAGAGCTAAGATTACATTATGTTGGATTTCAAGGTTTTCTGGGTCAGCAAGGTTTTCGATTCTGAAAAATTGCTCAACTTTTTTTACGCCTTGCTCAGTAAGGTTAACCACCTTTTCTTTTTCACTTACAACGAAGTCGCCAGTTTCTTCCATCTTCTCGCCCATGATGATATCCATCTTGGCAAGTTCTTTAGCTTCACCTCTTTGAAGTTGTTTAGCTAAGATATCGCAAAGTTCATAAAGCTTTGTTGACTTTGCGCTTTGTCCAGAAATAATAAGTGGTGTTCTAGCTTCATCAATAAGAATTGAGTCGACCTCATCGACGATAGCGTAATTTAATTCACGCTGAACGAGGTCTTCTTTATTAACAACCATATTATCTCTTAGGTAATCAAAACCTAATTCATTATTTGTAATATATGTAATGTCGCATGCATAGGCAGCTTGTCGCTCAGTATTTTCCATTCCGTTTAATACAACGCCAACGCTTAATCCTAAGCTTCTATGAACTTGACCCATCCACTGGGCATCACGGGCTGCCAAGTAATCATTGACTGTAACAACATGCACGCCCTTTCCTGAAAGCGCATTAAGATAAGAAGGAAGTAAACATGTTTGTGTTTTTCCTTCACCAGTCTTCATCTCGGCAATACGTCCTTGATGTAGAATAATTCCGCCCATAAGCTGAACAGGATAATGCTCTGTTCCTAGTTCTCTTCTAGTTGCTTCTCTTACAAGCGCAAAAGCTTCAACTAAAATATCATCTAGTGTTTCGCCATTTTGAAGTCTGTCCTTAAATTCCTGAGTTTTAGCTTTCATTTGATCTGCTGAAAGCTTCATCATGTCTTCTCTAAGGTCTTCAATAGCTTTAACCTTAGGCATTATTCTCTTTATTTCTTTTTCACTATGGTTTCCGAAAATATTTAGAGCCATGAAACGTCTCTCTTTCTAGTATTCTGGTTCGATTAATCCGTAAGTATTATTTTTTCTTTTATAAACTACATTGGTTTCATCTGTTTCTGAGTTTGTAAATACAAAGAAGTTATGTCCTAAAAGTTCCATCTGCATGCATGCTTCTTCTGGATCCATTGGCTTAAAATCAAAACGTTTTGTCTTTACTATTTTGATTTCATCTTCATCTTCATATTTCTCATCAACATACTCTTTTGTAAAGATTTGCTTGTCATGATATCTATCAATAATTTTGTTTTTATATTTTTTAAGTTGAGATTCTATTGCATCTTCAACTAAATCGATTGCAACATTAACATCTGAGCTTGCTTCTTCGGCTCTAATAAGTCCACCCTTCACTGGAATAGTTACTTCTATTTTTTCTCTTCCTCTTTCTGTACTAAGAGTAATATGTGCTTCTGTATCCTGAGAAAAATATCTTTCTAGTTTACTTATTTTCCCTTGGATAGTTGCTTTTAAGCTTTCTGTTAATTCAAAATTTCTTGCTATTATAGTGTATTTCATAATATCACCTCTTTCGAGTAATTTTAGTATGCGTATCTAACTGCACCATATACGTGCATGATATTCATTGAATCATAACGGCAACATTGTCCTGGAACCGGCTCATGAATAATTGTATTATCTCCTACATATATCGCAACATGCGAACCATAGTAAATAATATCTCCTGGGACAATCGAATCAAGTGGAACCTCTATGCCACCGCCATCATACATTTGACCCCTTGTTGTTCTAGGGATTTCAAATCCAAATTCTCTATAGATTGCTTGTGTAAATCCGCTACAATCAGCTCCGTCAACCAGTGATGTGCCACCATGAGAATATGGCAACCATCCTACGAATTGACGTGCGAAATCGGCAATAGCTTGTCCTGTGACTCCACCATCCCAATTTTCCATAGCTTTTTCATAAGCTCTTCTTCTTTCTGCTGCCAAGGCTGCTTCTAACTCTGCCGCAAGCTCTTCGCTAATTTCTTGATCTTTAATAGCTTGTGCTACAAGGGCGCCTTTTGCAATTCTATCATTTCTTTCAACGTATACAGCTATGGTGTTTGCATGCCTTCTTGTAGTAGCGATTGTAATATCTTCATTCAATATCCATCCGCCATCTTCTACGTTCGGAATTTTAATCTTTGTAAATCCATCTTGCTCGCCCAATATCTGGTAGCCAATTCCATCCGGCATACAATATATGAACTCTGAATCTGTATCAGGTTCTGGATAAACGTATGCATTACTAAAGTTAGCATACGCAAGTGTCTCATATGTGTCCTTATCTAACTTTTCTGCTTCTTTGCCTGTGACAAATCCATCTTTCTTTATATAACCAAGTATTCCGTTTGAAACAACTTTATACCAACTATCCTTTTTTACGCCAAGCAAAGTAACTGCTGCATTCTTTTCAACAACACCTAGTGCAACGCCTTCTTCTTCGTTTTTCTCTATTCGTGCGTAGCCAGTTGGTTTACTATAAATAAAGGCTTCTACATCGCCTGTATATATTATTGTTCTTCCTATTATTTGGCCTTTCTTGTCATAGTACTCGTTGTATTCTTCAAGTCCTGACATAAGTGCTGTGGTCGTTAAATAGTCCACAGAACTATTGCCTGTAGCTTTAGTGTATTTCTCTACTAGCCCAGAAATTCCAGCGCTTGGAAGCTTCATATCTGTAGCTTCTACAACTCTGCTTTTGATTTCTACGCCCAAAAACATAGTGCCAAAACCTAAAGCGGTTATTAGCACTGCCAAAATAATAGATATTAATTTTGCTCGTTTAAATTGCCTGTTCATATTGTTAAGAAATTGTTACAATTTCTTTACTAAATATAACATTTTTTGCTTAAAAAGTCAATTGTGTTGACATCTCTATTCTTTTTATCTATAATCTACGAAATTATATGTTTATGCTGAATAGAGGCGCGGTAAACATTAGTAAATAAGGCTTTCTTGTGGTTAGGCACTAGCCTTATGAAAGGGAATACCGCCGAAACAACCTACAGCCCTAATGCTTAGGAAGTTGGACTACTGTGAAATACATATTAGTCTGTCACATTTAGTGGAGCGCTTTCATGCATGGTACATCTAACGATGTTCCCCCGGATGTGGTGTTATGCATAGGCAAACATCATTTTTAATTTTAGGAGGATTAATTTATGAATCTATTAAGACGAAACAAAGCTCCTCTTTCTAGAGGACGAAGAATCGCCAGAATCGTTGTCATTGCGTTAGTTTTCGCATTTTTGTTTTCCATGACAGCAATCGCCGGCGATGGCGAAGTACCAACTAGTATCTTCTATGGAAAGATTTGGTCACTTCTTCCACCTGTTATAGCTATCGCTTTAGCTCTTATAACTAAGGAAGTTTATTCTTCATTATTTTTAGGTATAGTTGTTGGAGGTTTCCTATATTCAAACGGTAACCCACTTAAAGCTCTTGAGCATGTCTTCTCAGACTGCTTCGTTGGAAGTGCTTTAACAGACAGCTTTAATGTTGGTATCTTAATATTCCTTGTTATTCTTGGAATTATGGTTTGCCTTATGAACCGTGCCGGTGGCAGTTCTGCTTTCGGAACATGGGCAGCTAAAAAAATCAAAACCAAAGCTGGCGCACAAGTTGCAACTGTTATACTTGGAATCCTTATTTTCATCGATGACTATTTCAATTGCTTAACAGTTGGCTCTGTTATGCGTCCACTTTCAGATAAAACAAAAATCAGCCGTGCTAAATTAGCTTACATAATTGACGCTACTGCTGCTCCTGTTTGTATCATCGCTCCTATTAGTAGCTGGGCTGCTGCAGTTTCTGGATATGTTGGAGATGGCCAAGGACTTCAAGCTTTTATCGCTTCTATTCCTTTTAACTTCTACGCAATCCTTACAATTGTTATGATGTTCTTCTTAGTCTTCTTCAGATTTGAATATGGCCCAATGAAGAAATGTGCTACTGCAGCTGATAACGGAGATATCTTCGGTGGAGCTAATCCTTATGTTGATGCTGAGGAAGAAGATTTTAATGTAAACGGAAAAATTATCGATCTTATTCTTCCTATTATAGTTCTTATCGTTTGCTGTACTTTAGGTCTTATGTACACAGGTGGTATCTTAGATGGTGCTAACATCATTGAAGCTTTCTCAAACAGTGATGCTTCTGTAGGACTTATGTATGGTGGCGTTATTGCTTTAATCATTACAATTATTTATTACATTTGCAGAAAACTTGTTTCATTCAAAGATTGTATGGATGCAATCCCTACAGGATTTAAGATTATGGTTCCTTCTATTCTTATTACTATCTTTGCATGGACAATTAAAGCTACAACTGATTCACTTGGATCAACAGTATTCGTTGAAAGCATTATGGCTAGCGCAGGAGCTGTAACATCTTTCCTTCCTGCATTAGTATTTGCTCTTGCATGTGTAATCTCATTTGCAACTGGTACAAGTTGGGGTACATTCGGAATTCTTATTCCTATAACTCTTACTATGTTCCCACTTGAGCATCCATTAGGAATCATTTGCATGAGTGCTGCTATGGCTGGTGCTGTTTGCGGTGACCACTGCTCACCTATTTCAGATACAACTATTATGGCCAGTGCCGGAGCTCAATGTGACCACGTTCTTCACGTTAGCACACAGCTTCCATATGCAATCACTGTTGCTGCTGTATCATTCGTTTGTTACATAATTGCAGGCTTCATTCCGAATGCTGCTATCGTTCTTCCAATCTCTATTATATTGATGGTAGGAACGCTCTTCGTAATAAAACTCATTACAGACAAAAGTGCACTGCCTAATAAAGAATCTAATTAATTAAATCAAAATTAAAGGGAGGTCATTGACCTCCCTTTTTTATTGTCATATCCACTGCCCCTACAACTTGCAAGTTGTAAGAGTCATGGGCGGTGGATTGGTGGATAATCAAAGATAATCCACCAATCACACCGCCTCTACTACTATCTCCCATTGCGTCGCCTTTCGGCGCCGCTTCGCTGGCTACGCCAGCTCCATATATTAATCCAAAATAAAATGTTTTGATAAAATTACCGAAAAAGGCACCATTGGTACCCGAAACTATATATTTTTTAAGTAAATCCATTAAATTAATTCATTATGAGAA